>JBKJSU010000222.1:0-4083 GCA_046594415.1 Casimicrobiaceae bacterium
CGTCGCCTAGATTCCCACCTGCAGGAACGCAGGATCCTGGGCTAGTTTGGCGAGATCGATTTCCTGCCATGCATGGCCGTCGCCGTCCATCCAGCGCTGCGCGTACCACGCGGGCGCGCCCTCCGGCGGCGCCGTCGGGGCCAGTTCGGCGATGTTGCGCAAGCCGAGCACCTGCTGCACGACGATGCCTGCATTCATGCCGCCAGCGCGCGGGCCGAACACCACGAGCCGCGACGCGCCCCCGCTGATCGCGCCGTCGCGCGCCAGGAAACGCGCGAAGTCGACCACGCTGTAAAGGTTGCCGCGGATGTTGGCGATGCCCACGTACCACGGTCGTGTCAGCGGCACCGGAACGATCGCCGGCAGCGTCACCACCTCGCCCGCGTCGGACAACCGGATGAGCCAGCGCTCGCCGCCGCTGGCCAGGCCAAGCCGCGACGACTCCACCTGCGCCGCGGTCTTGGACGCAAGCCGGGCCGCGAGTTCCTTCTGGAACGTCCTGAGGTCGAGTTTTGCTGCGCGGGCCATGGTAGGGGCGGCAATCAGCCGATCGCGGCGATCTTTTCGAGCAACTCGTCGCGGTTGACGGGCTTGACGATGTAATCCCGGGCGCCTTGCCGCATGCCCCAGATCTTGTCCGTTTCCTGGCTCTTCGACGTGCACAGGATGATTGGGATCGAGCGCGTGTCGGGGTCGCGGCTGATCGCGCGCGTGGCCTGGAAGCCATTCAATCCCGGCATCACGACATCCATCAGGATCAGGTCGGGCTTCAGCGACTTGGCCTTCTGGATTGCGTCCTCCCCGTTGTCGCTGGCAACCACCTCATACCCCGACTTGGTCAGGAGGTCGTTCAGCACGTGCCGTTCCGTTGGCGAATCGTCGACGATCAGTATTTTTCGGATGGTCATGTTCCTGCCCTGTTCCTCTTCCCCGACAACGACACGGACAAATTGTCCGCGCCCGAATCCTGGGGCTCCATGCCGAAGACAACGACACCGTACCGACTGCGGGCCGACGGGCGGCCGGCCCGGTACCGCGTCATGCGGCAGCCCGTTTGACGTGGGCAGCGACGGCTTTCAGGAGGCTCTCTTTGGTGAATGGCTTGGTCAGGTACTGGTCCGACCCCACCATCCGTCCGCGGGCCCGGTCGAAAAGTCCATCCTTCGAGGACAGCATCACGACCGGGATTCGCTGGAATTTGGTGTTTTTCTTGATCAGCGCGCACGTTTGGTAGCCATCGAGGCGCGGCATCATGATGTCGACAAAGACGAGGTCGGGCTGGTGATCGGCAATCTTGGCGAGCGAGTCGAAGCCGTCTTCCGCCAGGATGACCGAGCAACCTGCCTGCAGCAGGAAAATTTCGGCGCTGCGGCGAATGGTGTTCGAATCATCGATCACCATGACCTTCACGCCTTGCAACGGGGTGGACTCCGCCAAGATATTCCCTTCGTTTGATCGACCGACACGCAGGTCGCAGGAAGCGCGGCCACAGTTGTCGTGTTCAAGTCTGCCACGGGGCAAGCCCATTGCCTAGAGCATAAAGCTTGCCGGAATCGTCGCTGGCGGCGAAAAACATGAAAAATGCAACAACCGGGCAATTTTCGGACCGGCGCGGTGCCGTGCTGCGGCAGGGGTTGCCGTGCCGCGGCGAGAATAAGCAGCCGGAGCGGCCCGGCGCAGTCGCGGCGTTGCGCGTCGCGTTAGCGCCCGAGGAACATCCGGTACGCGGGATTGGCGGATTCGTCGACGTAGATGTAGCCGAGCTTGTCGAGAAAACGACGAAAGTCCGCCTTTTCCGCGGGCGGCACCTGCATGCCGACCAGGACGCGGCCGTAATCGGCGCCGTGGTTGCGGTAGTGGAAGAGGCTGATGTTCCAGCCGGTGCTCATGCTGTCCAGGAACCGCATCAACGCGCCCGGACGCTCGGGGAATTCGAAGCGGTACAGCATCTCGTGCGTGGCGGCGGGCGCGTGGCCGCCGACGAGATGCCGCACGTGCAGCTTCGCCATTTCGTTGTCGGACAGGTCGCTCGCCTCGATCCTGTGCTTGCGAAACGACGCCAGCAGCCCCGCAGTGGCCTTCGGCCCCGCCACTTCGACGCCGACGAAGAGATGCGCGGTCTTCGCGTCCGCGTACCGATAGTTGAATTCGGTGATGTTGTGCTTGCCGACCAGCCCGCAGAATTCGCGGAAGCTGCCCGGCCGCTCCGGGATCGAGACGGCGAAGATGGCTTCCCGCTGCTCGCCCAGTTCGGCGCGCTCGGCAACAAAGCGCAGCCGGTCGAAGTTCATGTTGGCGCCGCAGGCAATGGCAGCATAGGTCCTGTCGCGCCCGCGGTGCTTTTCGCACCACGCCTTGGCCCCGGCCACGGATAATGCGCCGGCCGGCTCCAGGATCGAGCGCGTGTCGGCAAAGACATCCTTGATGGCGGCGCAGATGGCGTCGGTGTCGACGAGGATCATTGCGTCGACGTACTGGCGCGCAAGCCGGAAAGTCTCGCGGCCCACCTGCTTCACCGCCACGCCGTCCGCGAAGAGGCCAACGTGCGGCAACGTCACCCGCCGTCCTGCGGCGAGCGAGCGCGTCATCGCGTCGGAATCCACGGGCTCCACGCCGATGATCTTCACCTCGGGCCGCACGCGCTTCACGTAGGCGGCAATGCCGCTGATGAGCCCGCCGCCGCCGACGGCTACGAAGATCGCATCGAGCGGTCCCGGGCACTGCCGTAGGATCTCGACGCCGATCGTGCCCTGCCCCGCGATCACGTCGGGGTCGTCATAGGGATGCACAAACACGGCACCGGATTTCTTCTGCAGCACCAGCGCGTGGGCGTAGGCGTCCGAATACGAGTCGCCATGCAGCACCACCCGCGCGCCCCGCGCCTCGACGGCGGCGATCTTGATGTGCGGCGTCGTCACCGGCATCACGATCGTGGCCTTGCAGCCAAGTCGCTGCGCGGCCAGCGCGACGCCCTGTGCGTGATTGCCGGCGGAGGCCGCGATCACGCCGCGGGCCCGCTCGGCGTGCGTCAGCTGCGCCATCTTGTTGTAGGCGCCGCGCAACTTGAACGAGAACACCGGCTGCTGATCCTCGCGTTTGAGCAGCACGCGGTTGCCGAGGCGCTGCGACAGCGTCGGCATCAGCTCGAGCGAGGTCTCCACGGCGACGTCGTAGACGCGGGCGGTCAGGATTTTTTGCAGGTAGTCGATAGCCATGGCTCTGCGAGACTAGCAGGAACGGGGCGGGGACCCGGACCTGCGGTTGACAGCCCCACCGGATTCCGGCGCGGCATGCGCCGTATCTGCTAGTCTTCCCGCGCCACTTTCCGCGACCATCGAACCCCGCCCTCATGCCACGCCTGTTCGCGCGCACACCCAAGGCCGCCACCGATCCTGCCACGCTTGCCGTCGTCGATCTCGGCTCGAACAGCTTCCGGCTCGAGGTCGGTCGCGTGGAAGGGGACCAGATTTTTCGCCTCGATACCTGGCGCGAGACCATCCGGTTCGGCGCCGGCATGGATGCACAGGGCCGGCTCACCGCAACCGCGCGCCAGGCTGCGCTGGCGTGCCTCGCGCGCTTCTCCGAGCGCCTGTCGGGGTTGCACCCGTCGGCGGTGCGCGCCGTGGCCACCAACACCTTCCGCGTGGCGAAGAACGCATCGACCTTCCTGCCGCAGGCGGAGGCGGCGCTGGGCTTTCCCATCGACATCATCGGCGGCCATGAAGAGGCACGGCTCATCTATCTCGGCGTGGCGCACGTGTTGCCGCCGTCGCCCGACCCTCGTCTGGTCATCGACATCGGCGGCGGCTCGACCGAGTTCGTGATCGGTCGCGGCTTCGCGCCGGAGCGGCTCGAATCACTGAAGTTGGGCTGCGTCAGCCTGTCGCAACGGTTCTTTCCGACCGGTGCGCTGCGCGCGGAAGCCTTCGTCGCCGCCGAGACCCATGCACGCGCCGAAATCGAGGCCATTGCCCGCGAGTTCGGACGCGAGCACTGGCAGCACGCCTACGCGTCGTCCGGCACCGCGCTCGCGCTGGCCGCGATCCTCGAGGAAAACGGACTGTCCTCCGGCGGCATCACGCC
>JBKJSU010000318.1:0-5934 GCA_046594415.1 Casimicrobiaceae bacterium
TCGCGCTGGCAATGGGGACTTCGCCGACCACCGGCAGCACCGGATGCAGGAACGACGTGGTCAGGAACGGATAGCCGAGCAGCATGCTGCCCACGCCGGTCAGGCCGGCGGCAAGCAACCCGCACGCGACCCACGATTGGTACGTCAATTGCCGCGGTTCGAGAATGGCCGTGCCGCCCCCGGCGATGCGCAGTGCGACCAGCGCGCACGCCAGCGTGAGCCCCGCCACAAAGCCGCCACCCGGCAGGTTGTGGCCGCGAAGGTAGAGAAAGATCGCGACCATCGCGGCCAGCGGCAGCATCAGGCGCGTCACGCTGCGCACCAGCAGCGGATTCCAGGACCCGCCCGGCTCGGCGGGGCGCGCCGCCGGCGGAATGCGGAAGTTCCACAGCAACGCAAAGACGAGGAGTCCAGCCATGCCAAGGACCACGATCTCGCCCAGCGTATCGAAGCCACGAAAGTCGACGATGATCACATTGACGGCATTGGTACCGCCGCCTTCCGGTAGCGCCCGACCGAGGTAGAACGGCGCGATCGATGCCACCGGGCGGGTCATCACCGCGTGCGCCACCAGTGTGATGCCCACGCCCGCCATCACGGCGACAATGGCATCGCGCCATTTCCGCCACCGCCCCGGCTCGGGCGGCGAGGTCTGCGGCAGGAAATGCAGCACCACCATGATCAGCGCGATCGTCGCGATCTCGATCAGCAATTGCGTCAATGCGAGGTCAGGCGCCGACAGCAGCACAAAGCAGAGACTCACGGCAAGGCCCGTGGCGCCGATCAGCAGCAAGGCCAGGAACCGCTGCCGATAGCACAGCGTGGCGGCAATGGCTGCGCCCACGCCGAACAGCCAGATCAGGATACCGATGACGACCGGAATTTCGCCGAGCGGCGCCACCGCGACGCCGGGCACGCCGAATCCGAGGCGCAGCAGCGGCCACGCCATCGCCGCGATGGCCGTGACGACGATCCACGCCAATCCGCCCGGCAGGCTGGCGCCGGGCGACCACGCGACGATGCGCCGGCCGTTGCGCACCAGCACCCGCAGCGCGCGGTCGAACATCACCTTGCCGTTCATGGGCATGCGCACGATCGTGTGCAGGTTGATCGTCTTCTGCAATCCGAAGTACAGCAGGACGCCCCCCACCATGGCGAGAACGCTCATCAGCAGCGGTAGGTTGAAGCCGTGCCAGAGGGCGAGGCTGTATACCGGCATCGCGCTGCCAAGCACGCTGCGCGCTGCGACGTCGAGCACCGGCCCGATGGTGACCGCAGGCACGATGCCGACTGCAAGGCACACCACCACCAGGATCTCCACCGGAATGCGCAGCCAGCGCGGCGGCTCATGCGGCGTGCGGGTGAGTCCGATCGGCTCGCCGTTGAAGAACACGTCGTGGATGAAGCGCATCGAGTAGGCCACCGCCAGGGTGGCGGCGATGCCGGCCACCACGGGCACCATGACCTCGAACACCGGGTTGGTGGTCAGTTGCAGCGTCTCGGCAAAGAACATTTCCTTCGACAGGAAGCCATTCAGCAGCGGCACGCCGGCCATCGCGCCGGCAGCCACCATCGCCAGCGTGGCCGTGAACGGCATGAAGTGCCACAGGCCATTCAATTGCCGCATGTCGCGCGAGCCGGTCTCGTGATCGATGATGCCTGCCGACATGAAGAGCGATGCCTTGAACGCCGCGTGATTGAGGATGTGGAAAATGCCCGCCACCACCGCCAGTGGAGAGTCGAGGCCGAAGAGCAGCGTGATGAGGCCCAGGTGGCTAATCGTGGAATACGCCAGCAGCCCCTTCAGGTCCTGTTGGAAGATGGCGAAGGCGGCGCCCAGCGTCAGCGTGACGAGGCCCGTGCCGGTGACGATGAAGAACCACAGGTCCGTGTCGCCCAGCGCCGGATACAGCCGCGCCAGCAGGAACACGCCCGCCTTTACCATCGTGGCCGAATGCAGGTACGCGGATACCGGCGTGGGGGCCGCCATCGCGTGCGGCAACCAGAAGTGAAACGGAAACTGCGCGGACTTGGCGAACGCGCCCAGCAGGATCAGCACGAGCGCGACCGGGTACAGCGGATCCGCGCGGATACGCGGTCCGGCCGCCAGCACGACATCGAGCGAGAAGCTGCCGACGACATGGCCCAAAACGATCACGCCCCCCAGCAGGCACAGGCCGCCCGCGCCGGTGACCGCCAGCGCCATCCGCGCGCCCTGCCGCGCATCGGCCCGGTGGCTCCAGAAGCCGATCAGCAGGAACGACGTGAGGCTGGTCAGTTCCCAGTACACCACCAGCAGGATGAGGTTGTCGGCCAGCACGATGCCCAGCATCGCGCCCATGAAGGCGAGCAGGAACGCGTAGAACCGTGCCGGCGGGTCGTCGGCGGCCAGATAGTAGCGGGCGTAGAGCACCACCAGCGCACCGATGGCGTAGATGATGCCGGCAAAGGTCCATGCCAGCCCGTCCATCCTGAAACCGAAGGCCACGCCCGGGAACCACGGCACTGCGGCCCGCAGAACCTCGCCGCCGAAGATCAATGGCGCCGTCAGGCCCAGCAGCCCGCAGCCAGCAAGCGCGGCCAGCCCGGCGACCCACGCCACGGCATTGCGCGCGCTGTTGGGCAGCATCGCGCAAGCCAGCGCCGCAGCGAAGGGCACCAGCGCCAGCGCAAACAACATCACGGACCCGCCCGGGCGGCGGAGTGCCGCGCGCGGATCAATGCGACCACCAGCGTGAGCACCGTCAACGGCAGGACAAACCAGAGCATCGCGGCCGAGTAGGCGCCCAGCGCATCATGGTGCTGCGCGGCAAGGATCACGTACAGCGTGTAGGCGGCGTAGTAGAACAGGAATACCGCGCCCTCCCAGCGTTCGATCGTGCGGCCGGTGATGAATATCGGTACGCAGGCCACGGCCACGGCCAGCATCACCCACATGTCGAAATGGAGCAGCGCAGGCGCCACCGCCAGTCCACGATCCGAGACGAGCGCAGACAGGCCGAGGCAGCCCATGATGTTGAACGTATTGCTGCCCACCACGTTGCCCACGGCGATGTCGCGCTCGCCCTTCAGTGCCGCGATGATCGACGTGGCGACCTCGGGCAGCGACGTTCCGGCCGCCACGATCGTGAGGCCGATCACCAGTTCCGACACACCCGCCCATCGCGCGAAGAGCACCGTGGCGTCCACCAGCCAGCGCGCGCCCAGCACCAGCAGCGCAAGGCCGGCGACGATCAGCAGGCACTGTGCCCATGGTGTCGCGCCCCACCGGGCCCAGCGCGTGGCAGCTGCATGCGCCGGGACGGCGTCGCCTCCGTTGGCGAGCGGCTGCCGCCGCGCCTGCACGACCAGGAACACCGTATAGATCACGACCAGCGCCAGCAGGACCGCCCCGTCGAACACGCTGATCGATTGGTCCTGCGCCAGCACCAGCAGCAGCACCGACGTGGCGATCATGATCGGAATTTCCTGGCGGATGATCTGGATGTTCACGGCCAGCGGAACGATCAGCGCGGACACCCCGAGGATGAACAGCACGTTGAAGATGTTGCTGCCCACGACGTTGCCCAGCGCGATATCGGCCTGCCCCTGCAGCGCCGCGCTCACCGACACCGCGACCTCCGGGGCGCTGGTGCCGAAGGCCACGACCGTCAGGCCCACGACCAGCGGGGAAATACCGAACGACAGCGCAAGCCGCGATGCACCACGGACGAGCAGGTCGGCGCCCGCCACCAGCGCAGCCAGTCCGACGACAAAGTACATGATCTCAGCAAGCATGTCGGGTGGGTCGCCGCGGCACGCGGTTCTGTTGTCGTTGCGCCCGACCCACGGACAGGCACCACGGATGGCCGGTTCCGTGGACAGGCCGCCGACCACGTCCACACCGCGCAGGCAAGGGATCAGCCAAGCACGAGGATGTGCACGCGAAAAGGTCCATGGGCACCCAGCACGATCGTCTGCTCGATGTCGCCGGTACGCGATGGACCCGAGATGAGGTTCACTGCCCGCGGCATCGTTCCGCGTTCGCGCCGGACCAGCGCATAGGCCTCTTCCATGCCCGCGACCACACGATCCGCGCGCAGCACGGCGATGTGCGTATCGGGCAGCAACGCGGTGGCGGTGGGCGTTTCCGCACCGGTGGTGAACACCAGTGTCCCGGTTTCGGCAATGGCGCAGCAACAACCGGTGATGCCCAGGCGGTCGTTGCCGATGGTGGGGCGTGCCTCGATCGAAAGACCGGCGCCCTGCCAGTCGAGCGTCGCAAACTCGGGCCAGCACACGCCCTGGTGCGACTTCTGCGCAACCAGCATCGGTGGCAGCACGAGCGCGTCGATGTAGCGCGCCACCGCAGCCGGAATTGCAGCCGGCGAAGCAATGCGTTCCACGGTGCTGGCCATGTCGGTGGCGCGCTGCATGAAGCGCGCCAGCAGGTCCGCCGGCATCGCGGGGCGCGGCCCATGCGCATGGGCGGCGACATACGCAGCGGCCGCCGCGCGCGCCGCCTCGCGCTTGCCGTCAACCTTCAGCGCCTTGCGCACCCGCCCCAGGATGGCGTCGCGCGAGGCCTTGTTGTCGGCGATGGCCATCGCGCCTACTTGCCCTTGCGGACGAACGCGGCCAGCCGCTCGGTGCCGCGTTCGATCGCGTCGTTGGAAGCCGCGTATGAGAAGCGGATGTGCTGGCCGTCGCCGGGCACCCGGCGGCCGAAGTGGATGTCGGCCAGCACGGCGATGCCCGCCTCGTGCAACAGCCGCTTGCGGAACACTTCGGAGTCGGCGCAGCCCGTCATCCTGCAGGCTTCGGTGACGTTGGGCCACGCGTAGAAGGCGCCGCCCGGCGACGCACAGGTCACGCCGGGAATGGCGTTGAGGCGCGCCACGATCAGGTCGCGCCGCGCCAGGAAACTGGCCCGCATCGCATCGGCAGCATCCTGCGGTCCCGTCAGCGCCGCCACGGCCGCCCATTGCGAAATCTGCGACGCGCAGGATTCGGTATTGGTGATCCAGCGCGTGAACACGGGCGCCAACGCCTTGTTGGCCACGTAGCCGATGCGCCAGCCGGTCATGGCCCAGGTCTTGGAGGCGCCGTCGCTGATGATCGTACGCTCGAGCATGTCCGGGCGCGTGGCCAGCGAATCGAAGCGGCCGTCATAGACGAGGCGCGAGTAGATCTCGTCCGCGAACACCCACACGTGCGGGTGCCGGCGCAGGATCTCGGCGATGGTGTCAAGATTCTCGCGGTCGAGGATGCCGCCGGTGGGATTCTGCGGCGTGTTGAGGATGAGGAGTCGCGTCTTGGGCGTGATCTTCGATTCGAGTTCGGCGGGATCGAAAGCAAAGCCGCGCGATTCGCGCAGGAAGATCGGCACCGGCACCGCACCGTTGGCGGCGATCTGCGACTCGTAGATCGGAAATCCGGGTACCGGGTAGATCACCTCGTCGCCCACGCCGTAGTCGGTGACCGAGGCGATCGTGTAGGCGATGAAAGGCTTGGCCCCGGCGCCGACAACGACATCGGAAGGCGCGATTTCAAGGCCGCGGCGCGAGCCGAGATCGTGGGCGGCCGCGGCCCGCAACTCGTCGATGCCGGCGCTGGGCGTGTAGCCATGCTTGCCCGCCTTGATGGCCGCGATGGCGGCATCCTGCACGTTGACGGGCGTGGGAAAGTCGGGCTGGCCGATGCAGAAGGAGATGATGTCCTTCCCCTCGCGGATCAGCGCGTTGACCTCCGCCAGCACGACGAAGGCATTTTCGGTGCCGAGCGATTCGGCGCGACGGGAAATGCGGGGCAACGCGAGGTTGCCGCCGTGGGGGGCATTCATTGGGTTGTCACTCCTGCCTTGCGCTGTTGCTCCGCATAGAGGTCGCGGAAAGTTCGGCCCGACGGCGCCGGCAGGTCGCGCCCGTCGGTCCAGCCGCCCGCCAGCGGCAGGCT
>JBKJSU010000353.1:0-6277 GCA_046594415.1 Casimicrobiaceae bacterium
CTTCGGGCAACTTTCCGGTCTCGCACTGAACGTGCGGGAGTTCACTTGGCCAACCGTCAAAGTGTTCTCACGAGATCTGAGTAGTAGGCGCATGAGGCCTGATACTCACCAGGGCAGAATGGTGCCATCCATATGCAGGAAACGGCCTGTCGTGCGGAGTTCGAGCTCGTCAATTCGCTGCAAAAGTCCTGCAGCCGACGTGTCCGCCTCGATGGCCCCCCGGCCACCAGTCATGCCGGTGCGTACCGCCCCCGGATGCAGAATCAACACGGCAATGCCCGCTGGCTTCAAGTCATGCGCCAGCGAGACCCCGGCGGCGTTCAGCGCCGCTTTGCTCATCCGGTAGCCGTAGTAGCCACCCGAACCGTTGTCGCCGATCGACCCCATGCGGCTGGATATCAGCGCAACCTTGGCGCCGGGCCGCAGCATAGGCAACAACGCGCGGGTCAGGAACAGCGGCGCAACCGCATTGGTCTGGAACTGCGCCGCCACGTCCGCCGGCGTGGTGCCCTCCAGCATTTGGAAGCTGCCCATGCCTGCGTTGTGCACCAGCAGTTCGACGTCATCGTGGGCCAGGCGAGTGGCCAGGGTCGACCAAGCCTGCGGATCGGCGACGTCGATGCCGCTCTCCACCCGGACGCCGAGGGCAAGCAACTCTGGTGAGGTCCGCCGGCAGACCGCAACGACCGTAGCACCCCGCCGGTGGAGTTGCGTGACCAGTGCCAAGCCTATCCCGCGGTTGGCTCCCGTGACCACTGAAACGCGCATGTGCCGACTCCTGTGGAAAGGATCCCTTGCGCGTCACTTGCGTGACTTGCGCACCTTGACGATACCCTTGCCGGCTTGGACCAAGACGCTCTTCCGAAGATCCTGGTAGGTCCGCATGACCAGCGTGCGAAACCAGCGGCTACCGGGGTCGTTCTCGAGGCGAAAACTCCAGATGAACGAAAACGCGCTGGGCGCGATCGGGATCGGCGCCTCCAGCGCCACCAATCCGTAGCGCGCCATTGCGCCATCCATCACCAGGGGCGTCATCGTCGCCAGCAGGTTTGTCTGCGACAGCAGGGCGGGGATCTGCGAAAAATTCGGCACCGTCGCGCCAATGGTTCTTTCGATGCCCTGAGTCTGGGCGGCGATCTCGACTTGGCTACGCACGCGCTCACCCAGTTGGACGACGACATGCGGCCATCGCCTCCAGGCCGCGGCGCCCCAGCCTGCGATGGCGGGGTGGCCCTTGCGCGCGAACGACATCACTGTCAGCTCGCCGGCGTCGGCGCGGCGGGTGCCATCGGGCGTATGTGTTCGTGACTCCACCATCGACAGGTCGATCTGCGCGTCGGCCACCGCGGCAATCGTCGCGGCACTCGGTGCCAGCCACTCCACGGTCACGCTGGGCGCCTGCCGATGCACCTCTGCCAGCACGCGCGGCAGCAGGGTCGGCGCGAAGTCCGCGAAGGCGGAGCGGAACAAGCGGGTGCTGGACGCCGGGTCGAATGGCGCGGGTGGCGCCACCATGCGCTGGATGCTGCGCAGGATCGGCCGCACTTCGGCGACGAGATTCTCGGCGAAGGGGCTGGGCGCCATGCCGCTGCCGGACTTGACCAGCAGCGGGTCCCCCACCTGCTCGCGCAGGCGCGCCAGCGAGTGGCTGATGGCCGACGGCGTGCGCGCCAGCCGCGCCGCTGCACGCGTGACACTGCCTTCGGTCATCAGCACCTCGAAGGTCACCAGAAGGTTCAAGTCGAGCCGCTCAAGCTGAATTTGATTCATGATGCATGAAATTTATGAGATGGACACATGATGAATGTAACTCAATGATGAACCCGTCGCAAATTTCTATCGAGCGGCACTCACTATCAGGAGGCATTGCATATGGAAACCCAGCCTTTCTTCACCACCCCAGCCGACCGCGGCCGCCCTTTGAACGTGGTCGGCGAGCACATCACCGTGCTGGCTTCCGGCGCGACGACCGGCAGCTACGAGGTGTTTCTCCAGGAGGGTCCCGAGGGCAGCGGACCGATCCCCCACACGCATCCTTGGGACGAGTCGTTCTACGTGATCCGTGGCGAAGTCGACTTCAGCGTCAACCGCAGTGACCTACGCGCGGCGCGGCCCGGTGACCTGGTCCACGTTCCCGCCGGCACACCGCACTGGTTCCGCTGGAACCGCGGCGGTGGCGCCATGTTGTCCGTGACCTCGCGCCTTGGCGCATCGCGCCTGTTCGCGGACATCGACCGCGAGATTGCGCCTGACCAGCCTGACGTCGAGAAGCTGATGTCGATTGCGCTGCGCAACGGTCTGAACGTCGCTGAGTGACGCGATACGGCCAGATCGCCGGCAGATGCTTGAACAGCGACCTCGGTCTAAAGATTCATATCGTTGTCGAAGTTCACGTACCCGTTGGTCATACGCCCGATGACTGGAAACCAAGCTGACTTCGCGAACGGCACAAGTTGGTCGATAGCGGTCCCAACGGCCCGGTCGCGCGTTCTCGTGATTGCATTTGTGTGCGCTGCGGATGGATGAAACGTACCAGACGGTGCAGGACGCGGGATACAATCGCCTACGATCCCAATCCTTAAAAACGACACGGCGAACGACCTGCCGACCGTATGAAATACTCATCACAACGTTTCTGTATTGCACCCATGATGGATTGCAACGATTCACTCCGAGAATCAGTTGCTTGCGCGGGGGCGTGTGCAGGGCGTGTGCACGCATCCGCTTAGCTTTGCTGCTCCGCAATTCGGTCAAGAACGAATGCATGGCTCTGAGCGAAGAGGCGCCGGGTTTGATCGGCGATGCCCGCCGTCGCGACTCTAGCGGCGCCGTTGCAAGTGCAACTTGATCGCTGCCGCGACAATTGGCTTGGCCCACGCCGGCGTGGTCGCCAGCAGCGTCTTGAGGTCTTGCGGCGCGACGATCGCGCGGTGCTGACAATGCAACAGCAGACGCGGTGTCGGCATCATGCCGGTAACGGGATCGGCCTCGGCAGAATTGTCGTACAAGCGCACCGCAGTCAAGCGCGGTAGCAGCCGGATGAGGTTTTCACGTGCGCGATCGTAGCGTTCGCGAATCTTGGCCTCGGGGATGTCATGCCCACCCCTGGCCACGCGCCGACGAACTCGATCGAGATGCAGCTCGACTGAAGCAAGGCCGGCAAACCACACTCGAACCGTAATCCCTTCGTCGGCAGCCTTCTCGAGCAACTCGGTGATGGTTTGGCCGCCGAGCGTGGTCTCGAACGCGAAGTCGAGGCGCTGCGCGATGGCTCGCTCCAGCAGGGCACGCCCTTTGCTCCATGCGGCCGCGTTGATCTCGGCCTGCGTAGGCATCGGATCGAGATGGGCATTGCGCAGGGCGATGCTTCTGGCAGCCTCGTCGGGGTTGTAGAACGTGATCCCGGATTCGAGCAGCGCAGCACCGCCGATGCTGCTCTTGCCCGCGCCATTTCCGCCCGACAGGACGAAGATGCTGGCCGCTCGGCGCGATGTCGCGCCTGCCGGTCTAGCCACGCGCGCGGCGCCTGGCTTTCTTGGCGCTGCGCTTCGCCGACCTTTGGCTGGTAACGGCTTTCGTCATCGCCCCCTTGAGGGAGGCCGTCCGATGCGCGGGCTCCTTGCCGGTGGACACTGATAGCGCGGCTCGAGCTGTCGGCCGTGGCTTGGCTGGCGCGCCATGCGGCAGATGAACGGCAGGCTTGCCGTCTGGCTTGGGCTTGGCCGCGCGCCGCCTTGTCGCGACCGCTGCTTGGCGGACGGCGGCCCGGCCGAGCTCTTCGGGCGTCATGTCGAACGCTTTCTGCATGGTAGCCGCAGCCCCCGGCTCCTGCATGTTGCCGAGCAGCGCATCGAATTCTTCCGACAATGTATCGAGCGTGCGCGCCTCGGCGCCGGCAAGCCGCTGGTAGGTTTCGATCGAGATCACCACCGCAAACGGCTCGTTGCGCTTGGTGATCGCCACGCCACCTTCCTTCACCACCTGGTCGAGGATGCGGCCGAAGCCGTTCTTCGCATCGCTGGCGGAGAAATGTGCGGGCTCGACGAGCTCACCGCGCGGATTGCGGATGCGGATAGCAGCGGACATGGCTACTCCTTTAGGCACGCGCTCATGATACGCCAATTAGCTAAATTAGCCAATCCGGCTACTTGGCGAGCAGGCGGGAGGAAAGGCGTCAACATCAACCGTCTGGCTACCGATGTCGCTCTTGGTACGTGATCGCGCCTGATCGGTTCGCGACTTGTCGAAACGTGGCCTGGTTCGCGACAATGCTCGGGTCCGCAGATTTGCGTTGCGGGATAGCGCGACCGCGAGATCACTATGAAGACGGCCCCGACCGCAACGCCACCGCAGTGGGCTTTCCGCAGCCGCCTTCGCCGCTCGGCCTTCGGCTGGCGCGGCTCCCGGACGGCGATCGCGCGCATCGACGAGGCGCTTTCCGAAATCCGCACCGCCGCGCGCCACGACGCCACCCTTGGCGCCGAAGGCGCAGTGCTGTTTCTGGAAAAGATTTCCCCCGCGGTATGCGACGTGGACAGCTCCTCCGGGGCGCTGGGTAGCGCGACCTATACGGCGGTGCGGGCGCTCGTGCCGATCATCGCTGCGGCGCCGGTGAACGAACCCACCCGCGCCAAATGGCTCGATCGGCTGTTCGCGGCGATGCAGGAGGACGATCCGCCGTACATCGAGTCGCTAGGCGATCATTGGGGCGAGTTGTGCGCATCGCGAGCATTGGCCTCGCTCTGGGCCGAGCATTTAATGCCGATGCTTGAGCGCGTGGCGGAAGAGCGCAAACGCGGAGTTTTCGCGTGGTTTAACGGTACGAGCATCTGCTACAGCGCGCTGTTCAAGGCGGAGCGACATGAGGAAATTCTTGAACTCCTCGCCGCCGATCCGCATCCGATCTGGCCCTACCTCAACTGGGGCGGGCGTGTACTCGCCGCACGAGGGCAGGTGGACGAGGCGATTCGCTACATGAGAAGTCGTGCAGGCATCAACACGCCGGAGGGGGCGCAAGCGCGCTTTGCCGAGCAGGTGCTTCTGGAGTCGGGGCGACGCGCCGATGCCTATGCGAAGTACGCGATCACGGCGAACCAGGCCAATTCCCGTCTTGCGACGTACCGCGCGATGGCGAAGAAGTACCCGGAGGTCGATCCGAACCGTCTGCTGCATGACTTGATTGGGTCGACGCCAGGAGAGGAAGGGAAATGGTTCGCAGCAGCGAAATCGCTCAAGCGCCTGGATCTTGCTATCGATCTAGCATGGCGATCGCCATGCGACCCGAAGACATTGATACGCGCCGCGCGCGACCATCTGAGCAAGGAGCCTGCCTTTGCGGCGGAGGCCGCGTTGGCGGCGCTGCAGTGGATGTCGCAGGGCTACGGCTACGATCTGACGGGGCAAGACGTGCGGGAGGCGTATCGGTATGCCCGTGATGGTGCGCAAAGCCTGGGACAGGCGGCGCCGCAGGTCGAAACCCGATTGCAACGAATCCTCGCCGGCCAGGGATCGGCAGCGCAATGGGTACGACAAGCATTGGGTCTCAGCATGCTCGGTCGCGACACATTTTGACGCGCAATGTGCGACGTCGCGGAAGCCAACCGCAACGGCCAGCCGGAAATCTTCAACACCGATCAAGGGTTGCGACTTGGGTTCAAGCAGTCGTCGCAACACCAGTCTATCAAGTTGGTGATAGTAGTTCGTTCAATGCTTCGGCGGGCGTTCTCCATCCCAGTGTTTTGCGCGGCCTAGCATTGAGAGCAGCCGCCACTGCGTCGAGCTCTCGCTCTCCGTATCGGCTGATGTCAGTGCCTTTTGGGAAGTACTGACGAAGCAAGCCATTGGTATTCTCGTTGGTGCCCCGTTGCCACGGACTTCGCGGATCGCAGAAGTAGATCTGCAGTCCTGTGTCGATTCGGAGTTGGACGTGCTGAGACATTTCAGACCCCTGATCCCAAGTCAACGATTTGCTCAGGTGCGCCGGCAATGTTGCGATCTTCAGTGCGATCGCATCGCGAACAGCCTCAGCGCCACGTCCAGCCAGAGCGGGTCCGTTCTTCACATAGTCCTGCGTTTGATGATCTGGCATAGGGGGCAGGTGCAAGAGCATAGTGAATCGCGTGGTGCGTTCTACCAAGGTGCCGATTGCCGAGCGATTCAACCCAATGATGAGATCGCCCTCCCAATGACCCGGGACGGCTCGGTCTTCGATCTCCGCTGGCCGTTCGCTGATCATGAGCTCCGGCGTGATGAACTGCCTACCGCGTTGGCGTGTCCT
>JBKJSU010000403.1:0-2568 GCA_046594415.1 Casimicrobiaceae bacterium
TGGTCAGCCGCGAACATCATCTTCAAGGTGCGCGCGCCCAACGATGAGGAAGTCGGGCTGCTGCGCGAAGGACAGTTGCTGGTCAGCTTCATCTGGCCGGCGCAGAACCCCGGACTGATGCAGCAGCTCGCGGCCCGCAAGGTGACCGTGCTGGCGATGGACAGCGTGCCGCGCATTTCGCGCGCGCAGAAGCTCGACGCGTTGTCGTCGATGGCCAACATCGGCGGCTACCGCGCCGTCATTGAGGCGGCGCACGAATTCGGCCGGTTCTTCACCGGTTCGATCACTGCCGCAGGCAAGGTGCCGCCGGCCAAGGTCTTCGTCATCGGCGCCGGCGTGGCCGGTCTTGCGGCGATCGGCACCGCGTCGAGCCTGGGCGCCATCGTGCGCGCCAACGACACGCGGCCGGAAGTGGCCGACCAGATCAAGTCGCTGGGCGGCGACTACATCGGCGTCGAATACGTCGAGGAGGGTACCGGTGTCGGCGGCTACGCCAAGGTGATGAGCGAAGGCTTCCAGAAGGCCCAGCGCGAGGTGTTCGCCAAGCAGGCCAAAGATGTCGACATCATCATCACGACGGCGCTCATTCCCGGCAAGCCGGCGCCAAAGTTGATCACCGAGGACATGGTCAAGTCGATGAAGCAGGGCAGCGTCATCGTCGACATGGCGGCGGAACAGGGCGGCAACTGCGAGTTGACCGTGCCTGGCGAGGTCGTGGTCCGCCATGGCGTCACCATCGTCGGCTACAAGGACTTGCCAAGCCGTCTCGCGAAGCAGGCGTCCACGCTGTATGCGACCAACCTCTTCCGCCTGATGGAAGACATGATCAAGACGAAGAGCATCGAAGGCGATGCGGTCAAGGTCGACATGGCCGACGATGTCCTCCGCGGCACCACGGTGATCAACCAGGGCGAGGTCACGTGGCCGCCGCCGCCACCGAAGCTGGCGGCGGCGGCGCCGGCCGCCGCCAAGACGGCGGTCGTGCAGAAGGCGAAGGGGCACGGCCACGGCGAGGCGAGCGGTCCGATGTCCGGCACCAAGACGGCCGTCATCTTCGGCGTCGGGGCGCTGCTGTTCCTGCTCGTCGGCTGGTTTGCGCCGCCCTCGTTCCTCGGCCACTTCACCGTGTTCATCCTGGCGTGCTTCGTCGGCTACATGGTGGTGTGGAACGTGAAGCCGGCGCTACACACGCCGCTGATGAGCGTGACCAATGCCGTCAGCAGCATCATCGCCATCGGTGCGCTGGTGCAGATCGCGCCGGACCTGTCGAAGATTTCCGCCGATCTGACGCGCCCCGAGGAGTGGATACGCTGGCTGTCGGTGGGCGCCATCGCGTTGGCCACGATCAACATGTTCGGCGGCTTCGCCGTGACCCAGCGCATGCTGGCAATGTTCCGCAAGTAAGGACGAGAGAACATGAGCTCCAGCCTCTCCACGGTCTCCTATATCGGGGCCTCGATCCTCTTCATCCTGTGCCTGGGCGGCCTCTCCAACCAGGAAACGTCGCGGCGCGGGAACCTGTACGGCATCATCGGCATGACGATCGCCGTGGTCGCCACGATCTTCGGCGTGCAGGTCACTTCCGCGGGCCTGCCGTACATCATCGGCGCCATGGCCGTGGGCGCGGCCATCGGCCTCTATGCGGCGCGCACGGTCCAGATGACGCAGATGCCGGAGCTCGTCGCGCTGATGCACAGCCTGGTTGGCCTCGCCGCCGTGCTGGTGGGCTACGCCAACTTCATCGATCCCGCGGTGTCCGTCGGCCTTACGCCCGCCGAGAAGGCGGTCCACGAGATCGAGATGTACCTGGGTGTGCTGATCGGTGCGGTGACCTTCGCCGGTTCGGTGATCGCCTTCGGCAAGCTCTCCGGCAAGATCACGGGCAAGCCGGTCCTGCTGCCGGGCCGGCACCTGCTCAATCTCACCGGGCTCGTCGTGGTCCTTTATTTCGGCTACCGGTTCATCACGGCGCACGGCGTGGCGGACGCGATGACGCCGATGATCGTGATGACGGTGATCGCGCTGCTTTTCGGCGTGCACATGGTGATGGCCATCGGCGGCGCGGACATGCCGGTCGTGGTGTCGATGCTGAACAGCTACTCCGGCTGGGCGGCGGCCGCCACGGGCTTCATGCTCAACAACGACCTGCTGATCGTGGTGGGTGCGCTGGTCGGTTCGAGCGGCGCGATCCTGTCGTACATCATGTGCTCGGCGATGAATCGCAATTTCCTGTCCGTGATCGCCGGCGGCTTCGGCACCGACAGCGGCGCTTCTCCCGCCGCCGCGGGTGCTGCGCAACCGGCGGGCGAGGTGAATCCGATCCTGGCCGCGGAAACGGCCGAACTGCTGCTTGACGCCAAGAACGTGGTCATCGTTCCGGGCTATGGCATGGCCGTCGCCCAGGCCCAGCACACGGTCAATGAAATCACCAAGGTGCTGCGCGACAAGGGCATCAATGTCCGCTTCGGCATCCATCCTGTTGCGGGCCGAATGCCCGGCCACATGAACGTGCTGCTGGCCGAAGCCAGGGTGCCCTACGACATCGTGTTCGAGATGGACGAGCTGAAC
>JBKJSU010000592.1:0-3955 GCA_046594415.1 Casimicrobiaceae bacterium
GCCGTCACCATTCCTGAAATCGTTGTGCTTGAAGTCGATGCCGGAGTCGATGATGCCGACGATCACGCCCTTGCCGGTGCCCGCCGACCAGGTGGGTGGCGTGCCGGCGCGCAGCGTGTCGGCGCGCGCGGCAGCGACGCTTTTGTCGAGTCGCAGCGGTTGCGCATGCGAAGCCTCGATCGACAGGACATTCGAAAGCGCGGCTACGGCGGCGAGCTTGCCGACCGGGATGTCGACGGTGGCGATGTTGCCCATCACCGAGCGCACGAACGCGCCTTGCGCACGCACGGCATCGAGGTCGCCGTCGAAACGAAGGATCGTCTCGACCAGGGACTGGCCCATCCCGGAATCGAGTTGCAACAGCTTCCGCGTGATGCCACCGCCGCCACTGGCCACCGCCGACAGCGTGGCGTCGAGCTTCTGTACTTGCGTGACGGTGGCGGCGCCGAGCGGGAGTGCCAGCGGCGTCACCAGCACGGCAAGTGCGAGGGCTTTCCAGCGCGGGAACTGAATGGCGTGACTCATCGGTGTCGTTTCCTGGGGTCGTTGTATTGCAATTGGATGCAGGGCAGGCGAGTGATCGCGGATTTCATGGATGGCATGAAGGCCACAGTTTGCCGTACAGGTTCAGGGTCGAGCAAGGGGCTTGAATCGTGCTACGGTGATTCACCGACCGACTTTCCGGAATCGCCATGGCCGCAACCGATCCGCCGTCCTCGCCGCCGCTGACGCGTCGCCGCTTCCTGCAAAGCACGGCCGCGGTGGGTGCGGGCGCCGTGCTGCCCGGGTGCCTGTCGAGTGAATTCAGCCAGATCATCGAATGCGCCAAGGCCACGGCGTGCGCGGGCACCGACCTGTCGTCGGTCAAGCACATCGTGATGTTCATGCAGGAGAACCGATCGTTCGATCACTACTTCGGCATGTTGCCGGGCGTGCGCGGCTTCGGCGACCCCCGCGGACTCTTCAAGCAGCCGACGCCCCCGCCGTCATTGTCGGCGCCGGAGAAGACCCCTGTGTATCCGGAAGTCGGCTACGTGCTGCCGATGCACACGCCGATGAGCGCTGGCGGCGGTTGCGTGTACGACCCCGACCACGACTGGGAGCCGCAGCACAAGGCGTGGAACGGCGGCGCGATGAACAATTGGTTGGGCGCGCAACAGGGTGCGGCCAACGGCGCGTACAACCCGTGGACCACCATGTCGTACTACGACAGCACCGACCTCGCGTTCTACTACGCGCTGGCCGATGCATTCACGATCTGCGACGGCTATCACTGCTCGGTGATGGGCCCGACCGATCCCAATCACCTATATTGGCTCTCCGCCACGCTCGATCCGGCGGGCGTGGCCGGCGGACCGTTGATCGCGACGTCCAGCGCCGGTTGTCTCAACGGCAACGGTGGTCCGCTCAAAGGCAAGTTCACGTGGACGACGATGCCGGAGATATTGGAGGCCCACAATATTTCGTGGAAGTTTTACGGCACGTCCAATTTTGCGCCGTATGGCTTCACCGAGTATTTCGCCAAGTTCGCCAGTCCCGCCAATTCGTCCAATCCGTTCTACGCCAAGGGGGTGCTGCCCACATTCGAGCAATTCCTGGCCGACGCGGCCGGCGGCACCTTGCCCGCCGTGTCGTGGGTGCTCACCGATTTCGACAAGAGCGAGCACGCGTCCTATTCGCCGCAGGCGGGCATCCAGCAGGTAGCCAAGGCGCTGGCTGCGCTGACGACGTTGCCAGACCAGTGGGCGTCCACCGTCCTGTTTCTCACCTACGACGAGAACGGCGGCTTCTTCGATCACGTGGCGCCACCCACGCCGCCCTCCGGCACCGCGGGCGAATTCATCACGTCGACCAAGGCGGCCACCCACTGCCAGCCGCTGCCGTCCGCGGATACCGCCGCCATGCCGATCGGTCTCGGCTTTCGCGTGCCGATGATCGTGATCTCACCGTACAGCCGGGGTGGCTTCGTATGCTCCGACACGTTTGATCACACGTCGATGCTGCGCTTCATCGAAACGCGCTTCGCGTCATCGGGCGTGACGGTGCCCAACCTCACGCCGTGGCGGCGCAGCGTCACGGGCGACCTCACCACGGCGCTCAATCTCGCGAAACCACCCAACCTCAATGTGCCGACGTTGCCGCAGACGGTGGAACTGATATGCGTCACGACGCAGTTTCCGGTGCCCGATCCGCAGGTGATGCCGCGGCCGCCGGACAAGACGCCGTTGCGGCCGGGCGGTTGATGGCCCCGCGGTGGCAACCGTGCGCGCTCAGCCCGCCGCGGCCGGCGCGGTGACGACGGGCGGCGCGCTGAATTGGCGGACCAGCGTGCTGGCGCCGTTCCACGTGATCTGCACGCCGATGCAGAACAGGATGAACGCGGACAGGCGCATTTGCATCATGGTGCCGTTGGTGCCCACCAGGTCACCCAGCCGCTGCGCGTCTTCCGAACATCAGGCATCGTTAGCACAGCGAACCTCGCGCGCCTACGCGGAGGCCGACCGGGTCCAGGTTCGCGCGAGGCGCTGCGAGGGTGCCTCGACCCAGCGCCACGATGCCGCGCTCAACGCAACCACCAGCACGAAGGTCACGAGCAGCGACGTCGGATACCCCAGCAAAGGAAACAGCACCGACAGCAACAGCAGGCCGATTTCACCGTGGTTGAGGTAGAGTGAAAAGCTGATACGCGAAAAAAACAGCGTGACGCGGTCGAGCTGCATCCGGTCGTTCAACAGCAGCAGCACGACAAAGGCAAGCCAAGCATAGGCATAGGACACGCCGTAATCCGTGAGTTGCAGCGGCGGTTGCGCCACGATCCTCCCGATGCCGTACAAAAACAGCCCCCAGAAGGCCAGCGTGCCCAGCGCGAAGAAGCCGTTGCCGATGCGGCCGGCCCAGCGGAAGTAGATGAGGCTGCCGAGGAACAGGAACGTGACGTAGACG
This sequence comes from Casimicrobiaceae bacterium, assembly GCA_046594415.1. Classification (GTDB taxonomy): domain Bacteria; phylum Pseudomonadota; class Gammaproteobacteria; order Burkholderiales; family Casimicrobiaceae; genus VBCG01. The sequence continues at coordinate 2,944 of JBKJSU010000592.1, forward strand.
GCGTTGACCGCCAGCATGAACAGCGCCGGGTGCGCGCCACGTGCCAGTTGCAGCGAGGCCAACGCGACGAACGCCACGACTAGCGCCGAGCGCGGCCGCGTGCGCAACAGCGGCAGCAGCAGCGCGACAGCGATGTAGAACAGCACTTCGATGGCCAGCGTCCAAGCCACCGAGTTGATGGCGGGCGTGCCCAGCAGATAATTCGCAAGCGTCATCGCGGCGGCGATGGACGACCACGGATTGGGCATTTGCAGCACCTGTTCCACCGGATGCGTGCCGCCGCTGGGACTCACACCGGCCAGCGTCACTGCGCCATACACGAGCAGCAGCAGCAGGATGGAGGCCCACAGCGGCGGAAAGATGCGCATCGCCCGGCGCACCACGAATTGCCGATGCGTCTCGCGCTGGGCCACCATCACGATGACGAAGCCGCTGACCAGGAAGAACATCGCCACGGCCAATCCGCCACCGTGCATCATGAGGTGCAGCGGATCGAACACCCACCGGTCGGCGATGGCCGCAGGCCGCCACACCACTTCGTTGTTGTGCAGCCACACGCCGACGAGATGATCGTAGACCACCATCAGTGCGGCAACGGCGCGGATCAGCGCCAGGCTCGGCAGGAAATCCCGGTTGGCCTTGGGCGCCACGGCGGCCGGCGGCGTCATCGCGACGGCCGCGGTGTCATTCATCGGACGGGTCCCGCCAGAGGCAGCGTGGTGCGTCTCACTTGCCCTGGTAGACGCGGTTGGGCAGCCACAGCGCGATCTCGGGGAAGATGCACAGCAGCACGATGCCCAGCACCATGAGGCCAATGAAGGGCAGCGTGCCCCAGACAATGTTGCGCAACTTCAAATCCGGCGCGATGCCCTGGATCACGAACAGGTTGAGGCCCACCGGCGGATGGATGAGGCCCATCTCCATCAGGATCGTCATGATGATGCCGAACCAGATGAGGTCGATGCCGAGCGCCTTGAGCGAGGGCAGGATGATGGGCGTGACCATCAGGATG
>JBKJSU010000002.1:0-3819 GCA_046594415.1 Casimicrobiaceae bacterium
GCCGTCACCATTCCTGAAATCGTTGTGCTTGAAGTCGATGCCGGAGTCGATGATGCCGACGATCACGCCCTTGCCGGTGCCCGCCGACCAGGTGGGTGGCGTGCCGGCGCGCAGCGTATCGGCGCGCGCGGCAGCGACGCTTTTGTCGAGACGCAGCGGTTGCGCATGCGAAGCCTCGATCGACAGGACATTCGAAAGCGCGGCCACGGCGGCGAGCTTGCCTACCGGGATGTCGACGGTGGCCATGTTGCCCATCACCGAGCGCACGATCGCGCCTTGCGCCTTCACGCCGTCGAGGCTGCCCTCGAAGCGCAGGATGGTTTCGACCAGGGTCCCGCCCACGCCCGGGTCGACGCGCACCAGCTTCGGCGTGATGCCGCCGCCACCGCTGCCGGCAACGGCCGAGAGCGTGGCGTCGAGTTTCTGGGGCTGCGTGACCGTGGCGGCGTGCAGCGGCAGCGCCATTGGGGAGACGAGGATCGCAAGTGCGATGGCGGACCAGCGCCAAGTCTTTACAGCGTTACGCATACGGGGGCTCCCTGATGTCGAATTTGTAGGTATTGGCTGGTGCCGAGGGGATGTTACCGCCTTGTTCGGTGGGCCAACCCCAGTGTGTTGCACAAGTTCAGGCTCAAGCAAAGACCGGACCACGGTCGTGGCCTGCCGGCGGCGCCAGTCGGCCCTCCTTGGCGGGCGCGGTGACGGCGGGCGGTGCGTTGAAGTCGCGGACCAGCGTGCTGGCCCCGTTCCAGGTGATCTGCACGCCGATGCAGAACATGATGAACGCGGACAGGCGCATCAGCACCATGGTGCCGTTGGTGCCGACCATGGCGCCCAGCCGTTGCGCGTAGCGATAACACGCGTAGATGGCGGCGCACACGACGATGGCGCCGAGGATCGTCGACAGCGCGTCCGCGACGTAGGGCTGCACCGTCGAAGGAAAGTTGGCGCCGATGGTCACCGCCACCGAGATGGCGCCCGGGCCCACCGTCAACGGCAGCGTCAGCGGATAGAACGCACGGGCGTCGTGGCAGTCGGCCGTCATCGTGGCAGGCGCGGTCGTGGCGCCGTTATCGTCGGCGTCGGTCAGCATTGACCAGCCGAGCTTGCACACGATGCAGCCGCCGGCCACCTGCACCGCAGGAATGGAAACACCGAAGAATTCGAGCACCAGGTTGCCGAGGAACAGCGAACCCATCAGCAGGATGAAGCCGTTGATCGCGATCTTGCGCGCGAGCCGCGCCCGCGTGGCCAGGTCGGCAGTGGCCGTCATCGCCAGGAACACGGGCGCGTTGCCGACCGGATTGACGATCGGGAGCAGGGCGCCGATCACCAGCATCACGCCCTCGGCGAAGTCACGGCCTGCGAACATCGGTCAACGGTAGCACAGCCCCCTCGCCGCAGAAAGCACGGGCGCCGCTCGCGCGTGCCTCATGGCGCCGGCGGGCGCTCAGGCCGCTGCTCGTGTCCATGTCCGCGCGAGCCGCTGCGACGGCGCCTCCACCCAACGCCATGAGGCCGCGCTTAACGCCACCACCAGCACGAAGGTCACGAGCAGCGACGTGGAGTACCCCAGGAACGGAAACAGCACGGACAGCAACAGCAGGCCGATTTCGCCGTGGTTGAGGTACAGAGAGAAGCTGATGCGCGAGAAGAACAGCGTGACCGGATCGAGCCGCATCCGGTCGTTCAGCAGCAGCAGTACGACAAAGGCCAGCCACGCATAGGCATAGGACACGCCGTAGTCGGCGAGTTGCAGCGGTGGCTGCTCCACGATGTTGGCGATGCCGTACAAAAACAATCCCCAGAAGGCAAGCGTGCCCAGCGCGAAGAAGCCGTTGCCGATGCGGCCGGCCCAGCGGAAGTAGATGAGGCTGCCGAGGAACAGGAACGTGACATAGACGGCGTTGACCGCGAGCAGGAACAGCGCAGGGTGGGCGCCGCGGCCCAACTGCAGCAACGCGAGCGCGACGAACGCCACGACCAGCGCCGTGCGCGGTCGCGTGCGCAACAGCGGCAGCAGCAACGCGACGGCAAGATAGAACAGCACTTCGATGGCCAGCGTCCACGCCACAGAGTTGATGGCGGGCGTGCCCAGCAGATAGTTGGCCAGCGTCATCGCGGCGGCGATGGACGGCCACGGATTGGGCAGTTGCAGCACCTGCTCCACCGGATGCGTGCCGCCGCTGGGGCTCACGCCGGCCAGCGTCATCGCGCCGTACACGAGCAGCAGCAGCAGGATGGACGCCCATAGCGGCGGAAAGATGCGCATGACCCGGCGCACGACGAACTGGCGGTGCGTTTCGCGCTGCGCCACCAGCACGATCACGAAGCCGCTGACGAGAAAGAACATCGCCACGGCCAGTCCGCCGCCGTGCATCATCAGGCGCAGCGGATCGAAGATCCAGCGGTCGGCGATGGCCGCGGGGCGCCATGCGACCAGGTTGTTGTGCAGCCACACGCCGACGAGATGATCGTAGACCACCATCAGCGCGGCCACGGCGCGGATCAGCGCCAGACTCGGCAGGAATTCGCGGTCGGTCCGGGGCGCCGCGGCGGCGGCCGCGGACGGCGGGGTCAGCGCTGTGGCCGGGGTCATGGGAGGGGATCGCTGCAGCGCATGCAAACCTGTCGAATCGCGGCTCGGGGTCAACGCGCGATCGTACGGTATCGGTGGATGTTGTGCCCGCCCAGCCAATTATTCCATTTTTCTGAATAAAGAGTTTTTTTGCAGCCTATTTATCGGTTTGACGTAAGCAATCACAATCGCGGCAGTTGCCATGGATCGTGCTGCGTGTCGGCTGTCGTTGCGGCCGTGTTTGCAGGCGTTGCGGCTGACCGCGCCCTCCCTGCCGACCACCCCTTCGCCAAGGAAAATCGCCATGAGTCACCGTTTTGCCGATATTACGTTCACCCCTGATGTGCAGAAGCTGCAGGAACAGCACGGCTCGCGGACGCAGTACGCGCGCATGCAGGCCAACGCCGGACCCAACGACGCGCTGGGCGCGCAGGAAGCGGAATTCCTGGCGGCGGCGGACAGCTTCTATCTCGCCACGGTGAGCGCAACCGGCTGGCCCTATGTGCAGCATCGCGGCGGCCCGATCGGCTTCGTCAAAGTGCTCGCGCCCACGCAGATCGCGTTCGCGGACTTCCGCGGCAATGTGCAGTATGTGAGCGCGGGCAACGTCGTCCACGACGACCGGGTGTCGATCATCGTGATGGACTACGTCAACCGGCGCCGCCTCAAACTGCTGGGGCGCCTGCGTTTCATCGACGTGGCGGACGCGGACCCCGCGCTGGTGCGGCAAGTGGAACTCCCCGGCTACCGTGCCCGCGTGGAACATGTGGCGAGCATCGACGTCGAGGCCTTCGACTGGAACTGCCCGCAGCACATCACGCAACGCTTTTCGCTCGCCCAGATCAAGGCCGCGACGGCGCCGCTGCGCGAATAGCGGCGCGACGGCATTGCCTGTTGGTCCGGATGCAGGCCGCTTTATCGTTGCCCTGCGCTGAGGCGGCGTACCGCCACCGCTTCACTTGCCGTGGTAGACGCGGTTGGGCAGCCACAGCGCGATCTCGGGAAAGATGCACAGCAGCACGATGCCCAGCACCATGAGGCCAATGAAGGGCAGCGTGCCCCAGACGATGTTGCGCAACTTCAATTCCGGCGCGATGCCCTGGATTACGAACAGGTTGAGGCCGACCGGCGGATGGATGAGGCCCATCTCCATCAGGATCGTCATGATGATGCCGAACCAGATGAGGTCGATGCCGAGCGCCTTGAGCGAGGGCAGGATGATGGGCGTGACCATCAGGATG
>JBKJSU010000083.1:0-4349 GCA_046594415.1 Casimicrobiaceae bacterium
GCGGATGGCGCCATCGGCTTTCGCGTGGCGGTGGGCGGCGGCCTGGGCCGCACGCCGATCGTGGGCCACGTGATCCGCGAGTTCCTGCCGCGCGACGAAATCCTCAACTACCTCGACGCTGTCTTGCGCGTGTACAATCGTTTCGGTCGTCGCGACAACAAGTACAAGGCGCGTATCAAGATTCTCGTGAAGGAGCGCATGCCCGCGGTGTTCACCTCCGACGTCGAGGCGGAATGGAACGAATTGCGCGGTGGCCCTGCCACCGTGCCCGCCTTGGAGTTCGCGCGGCTGGAGGGTTTCTTCCTGCCCCCACCGTACGAGATGTTGGCCGGCGACGACACCGGCTATCGCGCCGCCGTGGCCGACAGCCGCGGCTTTGCCAACTGGGTGACGCGCAACGTGCATCCGCACAAGGTCGCCGGCTACGCGATCGTCACGTTGTCGCTCAAGAAGACCGGGGTTCCCCCCGGCGATGCCACGGCCGACCAGCTGGACGCCGTCGCTGCGCTGGCCGATCGCTACAGCTTCGGCGAACTGCGCGTGTCGCACGAGCAAAACCTGATTTTTGCGGATGTAAAGCAAGCCGAGCTGTTGTCCCTGTGGCAGCAACTGAAGGGGCTTGGCTTTGCCACGCCCAACATCGGGCTGCTCACCGACATCATCTGCTGCCCGGGTGGCGACTTTTGCTCACTGGCCAACGCCAAGTCGATTCCTATTGCGGAGGCCATCCAGCGGCGTTTCGACGACCTCGACTACCTGCATGACATCGGCGAGCTGGCGCTCAATATTTCCGGCTGCATGAATGCCTGCGGCCATCATCACATCGGCCACATCGGCGTGCTGGGCGTCGATAAGAACGGCTCGGAGTGGTACCAGGTCACCATCGGCGGCACGCAAGGCGAGCACGCGGCCATCGGCCGGGTGATCGGCCCCTCCTTCGCCGCCGATGAAATGCCCGACGTCGTCGCGCGACTGATCGAGATCTACATCGACCTGCGGCACGAGGACGAACGATTTGTCGACACGGTGCGCCGCGTCGGTATTGAACCCTTCAAGGAGCGTGTCTATGCCCCAACTCATTAAGCGCGGCGAAATCGCCGACGACATCTACACGCTGGTGCGTGCAGCGTCGTCGTTGGCCGAATTGCCGGAAGCAATGCCGGTCCTGGTCCCGCTGTCACTGTGGCTCGTTGCCCGTGCAGCACTGGTGGCACGTGGCGACGTCGGCGTCTGGCTGGCGCCTGCCGACGATCCGGCACTGCTTGCGTTGGACTTGAAGCTGCTGCCCGTCGTGGCCGTGGATTTCCCCTCGTTCACCGATGGCCGCGGGTATTCAACCGCGCGCCTGCTGCGCGAGCGCTTCAACTATCGCGGCGAACTGCGCGCAATCGGCGATGTCCAGCGCGACCAGCTGTTCTTCCTGCGCGAAGTGGGCTTCGATGCCTTTGACGTGAGCGACGACAAGGACGTGACGGACGCGCTGTTCGGCCTGCACGATTTTGCCGATGGCTACCAGGACACCGCGGTGCGCACGCCGTGGTTCCGCCGGCGCGTGGCCAAGGCGGGCCCGGGCGACGTCTGGTTCCCCTGCGCATGAGTACCGTACTGCCGGGTACGGTCTATCTGGTCGGCGCAGGCCCCGGAGTGCCGGACTTGAGTTTCGTCCACGCGTAGTACCATCTCCCCACGCGCGCAAGGCGCGCACGGTGGAACGGATGGGGTACGGTTTTCTACTACTTTGGCCTGCACTCGTAGCGGCTTGTGTGCTCGCGCCCACGTGCGACCACGTCTGGGCGCTGGCGCTGCGCACGACACTCCTGTTCTGACCGGTCGCGCCGGCAACGATGTCATTCCTGCCCCTTTTCGATTTGCCGCCGGCTGCGCAGAAGCGATGGCTGGCGGAGCGCCTGGCACGCCCGACGCCCGCGCTGGCGCGCGGCATGAGCGACGGTTTCCGCATGCCGGGACGCGAGGGAGCCCCCACGCTCGCCGCTGTGCTGGTGCCGCTCGTGAATCGCCGGGACGGCCTGACGCTGTTGCTCACCCAACGCAGCGCAGACCTCCCGGATCACCCCGGCCAGATCAGCTTTCCGGGTGGGCGTATCGAGCCCGACGATGCATCGCCCGCGGCCGCCGCCCTGCGCGAGGCCACCGAGGAAGTGGGTCTGCCGGCGGCTCGCGTCGAGGTGCTGGGGCGCATGGCAACCTACCAAACGGTGACGGGTTATGAAGTCACGCCCATCGTCGGCTGGGTGGAGCCGCCGTTCGACCTGGCACTCGATACCGGCGAAGTGGCGGACGCCTTTGAGGTGCCGCTCGCGTTCCTGCTCGACCCCGCCAACCAGCAGCGGCACTTCCGCATGCTGGGCGATGTGCGGCGCGACTTCTGGGCGATACCTTATGGGGAACGCTTCATCTGGGGCGCCACCGCCGCGATGCTGATGATGCTGGATCACACGTTGCGCGTGCCGGACTAAGCGTCGTTCGGGGGGAACCCTGATCGCCGCCGGTCCGTTGCAGCGGCGCGCAGGCCCGGGAGATTTGGTCGATGAATCCATTGCAACCGGTAGCGGCACGATTGTTCATCGCGTCCGGCGCGCCAGCCGCGACACCGAACGCGGCAGTCAACCGGACAATTCGGATTCGAAGCATGTTTGTTCGCGGCAAGACGCCGCAAAGTAGTTGGCCACATCGTCGATGTCCAACGCATCGGGACTTCACAACAGGAGGTGTCGTGCCATGATTCGCCGCCCTTCCGCCATCCCTGCCCCGGAGACTCCCGTTCCTCACCGTACGCTGCTCACCCTGAGCGCCCCTCGGTCCCGCCATATTGACGCGTTGTCGCCGCATGGATTTTCCCGCGTGGTGTATCACGAATGGGGAAAGCCCGACAATCAGCGCGTGGTGATCTGCGTCCACGGGCTGGCGCGAACGGGGCGTGACTTCGACGTTCTCGGCGAAGCGCTCGCGGCCACGCATCGGGTCCTGGCCGTGGACCTGCCGGGACGTGGCCTGAGCGACTGGCTCGCCGACCCCAACGACTACACGTTCCCGACCTATCTCGCTGCGCTGACTGCCTTGATTGCGCGCACCAGCGCCAATGAAGTGTCGTGGGTCGGCACGTCGCTGGGCGGACTCCTTGGCATCGTTCTGGCCGCGCAGCCGGATTCGCCCATCACGCGGCTGGTGGTCAACGACGTGGGACCCGCGATCGAAGCGGTGGCGCTCGAGCGCATCGGCGCCTATATCGGGCAGGCGCCAACGTTTGCCACGCTGGAGGAAATCACCCGCTACGTGCGGACGATTTCCGCGCCCTTCGGCGCGCTGTCGGAGGACCAATGGAATCACCTGGTGCTGACCAGCGTCGTCCGGCACCCGGACGGGCGCTGGGCAATGCACTACGATCCGGGCATCGCGGTTCCGTTTCGGGCGGCCCCGGCGCCTGCCGACCTGTGGCCCCTGTGGGATGCCATCGCCTGTCCGACGTTGGTGCTTCGTGGCGCGGACTCCGACCTCCTGTCCACGGCAACGGCCGCGACGATGGCGACGCGCGGACCCAAGCCCAAGATCGTCACTTACGCCGGCGTGGGGCACGCCCCGATGCTGCTGTCGCAGGAACAGGTAGGTCCGGTTTGCCAGTTTCTGCGCACGGAGGCCTGACCAATCCGGCCGCTGGCATGAATCACGCTAGGCCTGCCATCGGCAATGCGCCGGCGATCGCTTACAATCGCTGGCGACAGTATCGGCGCAAGTCGCGTCGACTTGCCCGCATCCATGGCACTAGCCCTCAATCTCCCGCCCGTCGAAGCCCGCCCGGCCAACCCGCCGGAAATCCGCCCCGCGAAAGTGGGGCCGTGGCTCGTTGAAACCGGCCGCCGCGAGCCGGCGCTGGCCGCCCGCCTGATCGGCGATGCACTGGCTGCCACCAACCGGGTGGCAATGAGCGACAGCAAGCGTCTCGAACTCGCCGAGCAATATTGGAGCGTGGCGACGTTGCTGTGGCCCCAACTCGAGAAGCATTTCGTGCGCGCATCGCATCCGTTGACCGGCGACGCGCTGGAAGCAGCCAAGGCGTCGTTGACGCTGGCGAGCGAACTTGCCACGGCCTACAAGCACCTGCTGGCCCACGAGGCCGACAAGCGCATTGCACTGGGCGGCCAGCGGCTGATGGTGGCGCTGGTGCACCGTTGCCTGCAGTGCACGGCGCGCATCCTCGTCAACAGCTATCTGTCCTACGCACCGGTGCCGCCGCACACGTGGCACGACGCGCACATCATTTACATGTTCGCGCGCAACCGCAACATTCATCTCGTGCCGGTCGCACCGGACCAGCCGGAGGCGACGCCCGA
>JBKJSU010000178.1:0-4312 GCA_046594415.1 Casimicrobiaceae bacterium
GGGCATCCGCGGCGTGGCCGCCATGCACCGGGCCAGCCGCTATGCGACCGTTCCCAACTATCTCAAGGGGGCCGGCGACGAGATCAGCGTGACCGTACAGATCGAGACGCTGTCCGCGTTGGAACAACTGCCGCAGATCGCGGCGGTGCCAGGCGTGGATTCGATCTTCATCGGGCCGGGCGACCTGTCCGCGTCGATGGGATTCCTCGGCGACATCGGCCGCGTTGAAGTGCAGGACAAGTTGCAGCATGCGGCGCAGCTGTGCAAGCAACTGGGCAAACCCTGCGGCATCGTCGGCCCCAACCCGGAGATGGTCGGCAAGTTCCTGGAGTACGGCTACACGTGGGTGGCCGTGGCCTCCGACATGGGCCTGATGGTGGGCCGCGCGCAGGAGTGGCTGGGCAAGCTGAAGGGTCTCGCCGTCGCCGCGCCGAAGGCCCAGGGCGCGTACTGAGATGACGTCACCCTTCACCTGCGTGCTCGACGCGCGGGCCAGCCTCGGCGAATCGCCGGTCTGGTCCGACGCCGAGCAGGTGCTCTACTGGGTGGACATCAATGCGCCATCGCTCAATCGCTTCGAACCGGCCACCGGCCGCAACACGCCAATCGCAATGCCCGCGTCAATTGGTTGCGTGGCCCTGCGGCAAGGCGGCGGCTTCGTCGTCGCGCTGCGCGACGGCATCTGGCTGGCCGGCGCCGACGGCACGCTCGAGCGCATGATTGCGCCCGCGCCTTACGATAGCGCGGCGCAGCGCTTCAACGATGGTCGCTGCGACCGACAAGGGCGCTTCTTCGCCGGCTCGATGAACGAAAAGCGCGACGCCAACTCCGCCGCGCTGTGGCGCGTGGATGCGGACCACCGTGTCACCCGCGTGCTCGACGACATCATGATCAGCAACGGACTCGCATGGAGCCCGGACGGGCGCACGATGTACCACGCCGACACCCCCACGCGCACGATCCGCGCCTTTGCCTACGATATTGGAACGGGCACGCCCTCGATGCCGCGCGTCTTTGCGCAATGGGCCGGGGAAGCCGATCGTCCCGATGGCGGCGTCGTCGACAGCGCGGGCAACTACTGGACCGCCTTCTACCGCGGCGGCAAGGTGTTGCAGCTCTCGCCCGCCGGCGCTACGCTCGCCGAGTACGCCATTCCCGCCATGTGTCCGACGATGTGCGCATTCGGTGGCGCCGACCGCCGGACGCTCTACGTCACCAGCGCGCGGCAGATGCGTGACGAGGATGAACTCGTCCGGCTGCCATGCTCCGGTGGCATCTTTGCCATGCGGGTCGACGTTCCCGGCCTTTCCGAACCACTCTTCCAGGGCTGACCCACGGTCCGACCATCATGTTGCTCAACTCCTCCGCATACCTCCGCATCGAAGTCCAGGGCAGTCTTGGCACCAGCAGTACCGGCGCCTCGTTTGCCACCTCCACCGGCGACATTCTTGAAGTGTCCGCCTACGGCGACGGTGGCTTTCGCCTGCGCCTCGGACCCAACACGCGGCCGGACTACGGCCTCATCGTCAGCCGCGCGCGGGCCTGCGCGGTTGCGCAGCCCGAAGCCGGACGCTGGACCTTCACCAACGGCGACGCGACGCTGGAACTCACGGGCACTCCGCTGCGCTTCCGCCTGCTGTGGAAGGCGGCGCCGGTGCTGACGTCGATCACCGACCAGCACTTCCGCGGCTGGAGCCGCCTGCCAACATTCGGCCGCGCGCAGAAAGGCGGCCTGTGGACAGCGGCTTTCGCGCTGCAGTCCGGCGAGCCGGTGTACGGCCTCGGCGAGAAATTCGGCACGCTCAACAAGCGCGGCCAGCTCATCCATTCGCAGGTCGAGGATGCACTCGGCGTCAACACCGGGCTCTCCTACAAGAACACGCCGTTCGCGTGGGGCCCGGGCCTCGGCACCGGCGCCTGGGGTACGTTCATTCACACGCCTGGCATGGTCACGCACGGCGTGGGCAATCCCGACTGGTCGCATCGCAGCTATTCGGTGGTGGTCGACGACGAGGCGCTCGACCTCTTCCTGTTCGCGGGCGACACACCGGCCGCCATCCTCGATGCCTACACCACGCTCACCGGGCGGGCGCCCGCGGTTCCGCGCTGGAGTCTCGGCCTCTGGGTGTCGCGTGCGTATTACAAGACGCCCGCCGAGGCTGTGGCCGTGGCGCAGCAGCTGCGCGAGCACAAGATCCCTTGCGATGTCCTCACACTCGACGGCCGTGCCGCGTGGAAGGTCGAGGAGCGCTTCAACTTCGAGTGGGATCCCGATCGCTTCGAGGACCCGCGCGCCACACTCGCCGCGATTCACGCGCAGAATCTGAAGGTCTGCGTCTGGGAATATCCGTACGTGTCGATTCAATCGCCGCTCTTCCGGCAATTGGCGCAACGCGGGTTCCTGCTGAAGACCGCGCAGGGCGACCCGTATGTGTTCGGCTGGGACACGACACCGGGCACCAGTCCCTTCGGCAACGTGCTGACGCCGCTGCCGGAGTCCGGCATCCTCGACTTCACCCATCCCGATGCCTATGCGTGGTGGCGCGATGCGCACCAGGCGCTGTTCGAGGACGGCGTGGACGTGATCAAGAGCGACTTCGGCGAGCAGGTGCCCGACGACGCCGTCGCCTACAACGGCGACTGGGGCCGGCGCCTGCACAACGTCTACCCGCTGCTCTACAACAAGTGCGTGTTCGAGGCGACGAAGAAGTTCGCGCCGGCCGAAGACGGGCCGCCCATTGTATGGAGCCGCGCGGCGTGGACCGGCAGCCAGCGCTACCCGATGGGCTGGGGCGGCGATCCGCAAAGCGACTGGGAAGGCCTCGCCGCCTCCGTGCGCGGCGGCCTGTCGTGGGGGATGTCCGGCAATCCGTATCACAGCTCGGACATCGGCGGCTTTTACGGCGCCGACCAGCCGTCGCCCGAACTCTACGTGCGCTGGCTGCAGGCGAGCGTGTTCAGCTCGCACATCCGCGTGCACGGCATCGGCGAGCGCGAACCCTGGGCCTTCGGCCCGGAAATCGAGGCGGTGTGCCGCAAGTGGCTCGCGTTCCGCTATCGTCTCATCCCCTATCTCGAGTCCGTCATCAAGGAAGCCGCGCGCAACGGGATGCCGGTGATGCGCGCGATGCCGCTTGCCTTTCCGGCCAGTGCGCTGGTGCGCGACTTCGAAACGCAGTTCATGTGCGGCGATGCGCTGCTGGTGGCCCCCATCGTGCGCGAGGGCGGCGATGTCGACGTCGCGCTGCCACCGGGCTTTTGGTACGACCTCAACACGCGCCAGCGTTTTGCCGGCCGCCAGGTGCTGCGCTATCGCGCCAAACTCGACCAATTTCCCGTATTCGCACGCGAAGGCTATGCGCTCCCGCTGGGACGCGCCGTGCAGCACACCGGTGAAATCGATGCCACGCATCCCGTCGAATTGCTGTGGCTCTTCGGCAAGCCCGCCGCACCGCTCACCGACTTCGCGCAGCTGCATATCGACGCAGCCGGCGGCGACACCTTCAACGTGCGCGTGATGCCCGGTCTCAAGACCGAGGTGTGGGGCGACGCGACCAACGTCGCCGTCGGCTCGCTGTAGCGCCAGCAGCATGACGCAGCCTGTCACGCTGGCGATCACCTCTGGCGAACCCGCCGGCATCGGCCCCGAGCTGATAGCCATGCTGGCGCAGCGCCACGCCGTGCAGCCGTTCGCGGCGCGCCTCGTGGTGCTGGGCGAGCACGCGATGCTGGCCGCGCGCGCCTCACGAATCGGCTTGTCGCCGCATTTCTGCAACTACGATCCCGCGTCGTGCGCGCCTCGCGGCGGCATTGTCGAAGTGTGGGACCAGCCGTTGGGCGTACCGGCGGACCCGGGACACCTCGATCCCACCAATGCGCGCCATGTGCTGGCGATGCTGGAGCGCGGCTGCGATGCCTGCGCCACCGGCGCCTTCGACGCGCTGGTCACCGCGCCCGTGCAGAAGAGCGTGCTGATGGATGCCGGCATCGCCTTCACCGGCCACACCGAATTTCTGGCCGCCCGCACGCATACGCCGCGCGTCGTGATGCTGCTGGTGGGCGGCGCGGCGCAAGCCCCGCTGCGCGTGGCGCTGGCTACGACCCATCTCGCACTGCGCGACGTGCCCGCCGCCATCACCCGCGACATGGTCCGCGAGACGCTGCAGATCACGGCACGCGAACTGCGCACCAAGTTCGGCATCGCGCGGCCGCGCATCGCCGTGTGCGGCCTCAATCCGCACGCGGGTGAAGGCGGGCATCTCGGGCGCGAGGAAATCGACGTGATCGGTCCGGCCATCGCGGACGTGCGCGC
>JBKJSU010000210.1:0-2611 GCA_046594415.1 Casimicrobiaceae bacterium
ACGATCGCCGGCAGTGCGTCGAGCGCACCGGCGGCGCCGTCGAGCTGCCGACCGCCGTGATTGGACACGATGAGACCGTCCACGCCCAAGGCCAGCGCGCGCCGCGCGTCGTCGGGATGCAGGATGCCCTTGAGCAGCAACGGCCCGGTCCATTGCGCGCGCAGTTGCGCAACGTCATCCCAGTTCATCGCGGGATCGAGCAGCGAGCCCATGCGGCCCGCGAGCGTGGCCAGCGACTCGCGGGAACCCGGCCGCACATAGTTGCCGAACGTGAGCGTGCGCAGCTCGTTGCGCATCGACCATGCCCAGCGCCACTTGGGGGCCATCGCCAGCCACTGCCGGCCGGAGAATCGCGGCGGAATCGAAAATCCGTTGGCTAGGTCGCGCTCGCGTTTGCCCAGCAGCTGGTTGTCGACGGTGAGCACCAGCGCATGGTAGCCCGCGTCGCGCGCGCGCTGCGTCAACTCGCGGGTGAAGGCGCGATCGCGATAGATGAACACCTGCATCCAGCGCTGGCCTTGGTGCTGCGCCGCGAGGTCCTCGATCGAGCATACCGAACCGTGGCTGAGGCAATAGGCGGTGCCCGCCGCCGCCGCCGCCCGCGCCGCGGCGATCTCGCCGCGCGGCCAGAACAGGCCGGCCAGCCCGGTGGGGCCGATCAGTACGGGAGAGGCCAGCACATGACCGAACAGCGACACCGACTGGTCGCGGCCGCGCGCGCCTTCAAGCGGCCGCGGCAGGAAGCGCCAGCGGCCGAATGCCTCCTCGTTGCGGCGCAGAGTCACCTCGTCGTCGGCGCCGCCATCGGCGAAGTCGAAGATCGGCTGCGGCAGACGCCGGCGTGCGGCTTCGCGCATCAGCCGGATGCTGGGATAGTCAAGCGAAATGAGGTCGGCAGGCATCGGTGGCTGGCGGTACGGGCGATCGGGCGAGCAGCTTGGAGGCTCCACCATGGACGCCCCGTGTACGGATCGTTACCATGGCCTTCCACTTACGGAGGATAGGGTAATGATCGAGGAAGCGCCAAGCATTCAACGCAACAGCATCGTCAGGCCTGCGGCGGCGCAGGTCGAAGCTCTGCGCGGCACGCCCACGGGTTTCCTGGTCGATGCATTGGGCGGCAGCGGCGCACTGGACTACCGGATCAAGCCCGCGATTGCCGACCAGGTCGGGTTCTGTGGTGTGGCACTGACCTGCGACGCCGGGCCTGCTGACAATCTCGCGCTGATTGCTGCGCTCGAGTCGGTGCAACCCGGCGATGTGCTGGTCTGCACCACCGGCAGCTATACCGGTTGCGCTGTGACTGGCGACCTGGTGCTGGGCATGGCCCGCAACTGCGGTGCCGTGGGCTTCGTCACCGACGGTTGCGTGCGCGACCTGCCGGGCATTCGTATGGTGGGCCTGCCCTGCTACTGCATCGGCGTGACGCCCAATTCGCCGGCGCGCAGCGGTCCGGGCACGGTCGGCTTTCCCGTCACGCTCGCCGGCCATCCCGTGGCCAGCGGCGATGTGATCGTCGCGGATCTCGATGGCGTGGTGGTGGTCCCGCTCGCCCGGCTGGATGAGGTGATTGCGCGCCTGCCGGCCATTCGCAAATCCGAAGCGGCGATGGACCAGGCGGTACGCGAAGGTCTGCGCCTGCCGGTGTTCAAATAGCGGGGAAGCAAACCTGGTGCATCGCTGTCGGCGGTGCGGCCACCGCAATAGTTGCCGCAAGGACAGTCGAAAGGGCAACATGAGCGTAACCTGTTCGTTGCCCGACGCAGCTGTGATGGGGGTCAATACCTGACCTCCTTGCATGCGTAAGCTCTCGGGGGGAGATGTCTCGGCGCCAGAGTATCGCCTGAAAAACAGGGGGCGATGCGGGTTCGGGGCATAAGGGAAATCGAGTAGCGCTACACGAACGTGGTCGGGCAAGGCGCCAATGGCGTCTTCCATCAGCCGTGTTCGCCAACCTGGAGAATCAGCATGAGTGATTCCATCGTCGCCCGCATCGAGGCGAACCCCAAGTATCACGAATTGCGGCGCAAGCGGAATGCGTTCGGCTGGACCCTCACGATACTGATGCTGATCGTGTATTTCGGCTACATCGCGCTGATCGCTTTCAACAAGCCTTTCCTGGCGCAACCCATCGGCAACGGCGTGACCACGCTGGGCATCCCGATCGGCATGGGCGTCATCGTCTTCACGATCCTGATCACCGGCATCTACGTGCGGCGAGCCAATGGCGAATACGATCGCCTCACCGCCGAGATCCTTGCCGAGGCCGGCAAATGAGGGCCGCGGCGAAAGTACTGGCGGGCACCGCCACGCTGCTGCTTGCCGGTGCCGCACTCGCTGCAGGTGGCGATATCGGACAGGTCGACAAGCAACCCACCAATTGGGTAGCCATCGGCATGTTTGGCGCGTTCGTCGTCGCCACGCTCTTCGTCACCAAATGGGCCGCGGCCAAGACCAAGTCGGCAGCGGACTTCTACACGGCCGGCGGCGGCATCACCGGCTTCCAGAACGGCCTGGCCATCGCGGGGGACTACATGTCCGCGGCATCGTTCCTCGGCATCTCCGCCGCGGTGATGGCCACGGGCTATGACGGCCTCATCTACTCCATCGG
>JBKJSU010000418.1:0-4144 GCA_046594415.1 Casimicrobiaceae bacterium
CTCGGCGCGGCGCTGGTCCTCGCGGTGGCGAGCGTGGGCACCGTCGGCTTCTTTGCCGATCGCGTGCAGGGCGCGCTGTCGTCGCAGGCCAATCTGTTGCTGGGCGGCGACCTCATGCTGTCCGGCGATCGCACGCTGCCGCCGGTGCTTGCGGCAACGGCGCGTGCACGCGGTCTTGCCACCACGGACGTGATCCGCTTCAACAGCATGGTGCAGCCGGGTCCCGGCGCACCGGCCGATGCCGGCGCGGTGCTCACCGACGTCAAGGCCATCGGCGCCGGTTATCCGTTGCGCGGCGAAGTGCTGCTGGTCGACAAGGCGCGAGCGGAGGGCGTGGTGGCCAAGGGCATCCCCGCGCGCGGCGAGGCCTGGCCCGATGCGCGCCTGGCCGAGCGCCTGGGCGTGAAGATCGGCAATCGCATCAGCGTGGGCGAGTCGATGCTGACGGTGTCGGGCATCGTGCAGCAGGAGCCGGAGGTGGCGGGCGTCGTGTTTTCGCTTGGCCCGAAGCTGCTGCTCAATCTCGAGGACGTGCCCGCCACCAACTTGCTGCAGCCGGGCAATCGCGCGACGTGGCGGCTGCTGGTGGCCGATCGAGCCAATGCCGGCACGCTGGAGTCGTACCGCACGTGGGCGGCCGCCGAGATCAAGCCGGGGCAGCGCCTCGAGACGGTGCGCGACTTGCGTCCCGAAGTGCGGCAGACGCTCGACCGCGCCGAAAAATTCCTTGGGCTTGCGGCGTTGGTGGCGGTGCTGCTGGCGGCCGTGGCAGTCGCGCTGGCGGCGTCGCGTTATCTGCGCCGGCATCTGGATGCCGCGGCGATGCTGCGCTGTTTTGGCGCGCGCACGGCGCAGACGCTGGCGCTCTTCTTCCTGCAGTTCCTGGTGCTGGGTGTGGTGGCCTGCGGCATCGGTGTCGTGCTGGCGTTGGCGGGCCAGCAGCTGCTCATGCTGCTGATGTCCGCGGTCGTAGCCACGCCGTTGCCGCCACCGACCTGGCTGCCGGGCGCCATCGCGTTCGGCACGGGCTTCATGCTGCTCCTGGGCTTTGCGTTGCCGCCGCTGGTGGCACTCGCCAAGGTGCCGCCGTTGCGGGTGCTGCGGCGGGACCTGCCGCGGCCGCGCGCGGGTGGCATTCTGGCGTACGGGGCAGGTGCCGCCACCGTGGCGCTGCTGATCGGCGTGCAGGCGCGCGAGGTCACGGCGGGACTCATCATGGTCGGCGGTGTTGCCGGTCTCCTGCTTGTCGCCGCCGGTGCCGCCTGGGCGCTGCTGGCGTTGTTGAAGCGCCTGCCGCAGCGTGGCGTCACGTGGCGCTTCGGCCTCGCCAACCTGCGCCGCCGGGCGTTGGCGTCGAGCTTGCAGATCGGCGCACTGGCGCTGGGCCTGATGGCACTGCTGCTGCTGACGGTCGTGCGCGGCGATGTCATGCGCAACTGGCGCGCCAGCCTGCCGCCGGATGCGCCCAACCAGTTTCTGGTCAACGTGCTGCCCGAACAGGTGGCCGATGCGCGCGCGCAGCTGCAACGCGGTGTCGGTGCCACCGTTCCCTTCAACCCGATGGTGCGGGGACGGCTGGTCGCGAAGAACGGCGCGGAAGTCGACACGACGAAGTACACCGACACGCGTGCGCGCCGGTTGGCGGAGCGCGAATTCAACCTGTCGTGGAGCGATGCGCTGCCCAAGGGCAATCGCATTGTCGCGGGCGCCTTCTGGACGCCGGGCATGCCCGGCGCCGATGCCGGCATGTCGCTTGAGGAAGGCATCGCGGAGACGCTCGGCGTCAAGCTCGGCGATACGCTCACCTTCGACATTGCCGGCAATGCGGTCTCCGCCAGGGTGACGAGTCTGCGCAAGGTCGACTGGGACAGTTTCCGCGTCAATTTTTTCGCGCTGTTTCCGCCCGGCCCGCTCGACAGCATGCCGGCCACCTACATCGCTGCATTCCGTGCACCCGATGGCAACTCCGGTTGGCTGCCGGCATTGGTGCAGAAGCATCCCAACATCCTCGCCATCGACATCGGTGAAATCGTGCGCCAGGTGCAGAACATCGTCGATCAGGTGGCGCGGGCGGTCGAATTCGTGTTCCTGTTCACGTTGGCGGGTGGACTGCTGGTGCTGCAGGCCGCCATTGCCGCGACGCAGGACGAGCGCCAGTTCGACGCGGCAATCCTGCGCACGCTCGGGGCCACCCGGCGCCAGTTGGCCACCGCGCAGATCGCGGAGTTCCTGCTCCTCGGCGCACTGGCGGGGCTGGTGGCGGCGGCCGGCGCCACTGCGGTGGGGTGGGCGTTGGCCGACCAGGTGTTCAAGGTGCCCTTCGTCGCCAATCCCATGGTCTGGCTGTACGGGGTGGTGGGTGGCGCCATCGCGGTCACCGCGGCCGGGTGGCTCGGCACCCGCACCACGATGCGCCAGCCGCCGCTGGCTGTGATCCGTCAGCTGGGCTGACCGCGCCGGCATGCGCGCGTAGCGCCCGTGCGGCCGAAGCCGCGCCTGCAAGTGATGCCTGCAAGTCCACGGCGCAATGTAAAGATTGCATAAAAATGCAGTCCTAAGGCACACTTTGCACCCTGGGACCGCCATGAATACCTTTTCCGAAAGCCTGACCCTCGCGGCCGGATTGGTCGCGCACCTCGATCCGCGATTCCTCGGCATCGTCGACCTGTCGTTGCGGGTGAGCCTTACCGCGACCGCGCTGGCCGCGCTGATCGGCCTGCCGCTGGGCGCCGCCATTGCGGTGGGCCGCTTTCCGGGCCGGCAGGCGCTGACCGTGGTGCTCAACGCGCTGATGGGCCTGCCGCCGGTCGTAGTCGGTCTTGTCGTGTACCTGTTGCTTTCGCGCGCGGGACCGCTGGGGGCGTTCGGCGTGCTGTTCACCCCCACCGCGATGGTGATCGCGCAGACGGTCCTCATTGCGCCGATCATCGCCGCACTGTCGCTGCAGGTGGTCGGCGATGCATGGACGGAATATCGCGAGCAACTCGAATCGCTGGGCGCCGGCACGATCCGCGCCGCGCTGACGTTGCTGTGGGACACGCGCTATGCGCTGGTCACCGTGCTGCTCGCAGGATTCGGCCGCGCCATCGCCGAAGTGGGCGCCGTGCTGATCGTCGGGGGCAACATCGACGGCGTCACGCGTGTGATGACAACCACCATCGCGCTCGAAACCAGCAAGGGCGATCTGCCGCTCGCACTGGCGCTTGGAGTGGTACTGGTCGCCATCGTGCTGACGCTGAATGCCGCCGCGCACGCAACGCGGGAATGGGCGCGGGCACGCTTTGGCTGACCGCGCGGCACCGGAAGGGCTGCCGATTGCCTGCACCGATGTCGGTGTCACGCGTGGCGCCACGCGCCTGCTTGCCGCCATCACGACAACGATTGCCGCGGGCACGCGCACCGTGGTGCTCGGCGCCAACGGCGCCGGCAAAAGCACACTGTTGCGCGTGCTGCACGGCCTCGTGCTGCCCACCGCCGGCACCATTCGCTGGGGCACGCGCGACCATCGCCCGCGCAGCCAGGCGATGGTGTTCCAGCGCCCGATGCTGTTGCGGCGAAGTGCCGCCGCCAATATCCGCTATGCGCTCGACCTCGCGGGCATCCGTGGCGCCACCGCCGACGCGAGGATGGACGAAGCGCTGGCCGGGGTGGGCCTGCGTGCGTTGGCGCACCGGCCCGCGCGCGTGCTGTCGGGGGGCGAGCAGCAGCGACTTGCGCTGGCGCGCGCCTGGGCGCTGGCGCCGGAGGTCCTGTTTCTCGACGAGCCCACCGCCAGCCTCGATCCCGCGGCCACGCGCGCCGTCGAGGCGATCATCGGCGACATCCATGCCCGTGGCACCGCCATTGTGATGGCCACGCACAATCTCGCGCAGGCCAAGCGGCTGGCCGACGGCATCGTGTTCCTGCACGAGGGGCGCCTTGCCGAGCGCGCGCCATCGTCCGCTTTTTTTATGCAACCGGCGAGCGTGGAAGCGCGTGCGTTCCTGGAAGGAGAACGCTTGTGAACAAGCGTCATGTCGTGGCCGTGATTGTGGCATCGACGCTGCTGACGCTCCTGCATGGTCCCGCCGCGGCGCAGGAGAAATTCATCGTGGTGGCGTCCACCACGTCGACCGAACAGTCGGGGCTCTTCGCGACGCTGTTG
>JBKJSU010000224.1:0-9147 GCA_046594415.1 Casimicrobiaceae bacterium
CGGCCGGCGCAACCAGCAGCGCGACGAGCATGGACGTCACCGCGCCGGTGCGGCGGGCCGCGCCCTCGAATGTGGACAACATCGGCATCATCGCTTCAATCGGTTCACGGACGCGGCGAAGGCCCCGAGGAGACCGCGGCGCGCAGGTAGCTGCCGCCGCCCTGGATGGCCGACGCAGGCGAGTACTCCTGGTGCGCCACCAGATATTCGGCAGGAACGTCGCCCGCCGGCTTGACTTGGGCGGCGCGCACGGTGGATGCCTCGCGGGCCTTGGCCATGGCCTGCGGCGGCGCATCGACCATCGAGAAGGCCGTCCAGCCGACGACGGTAACGGCCGCCAGCGTGGCCGCCACGGCCCATGCGAACGTGGCCGGCGCCGATTGTCGCGTCGCGCGGCTCGCTGCGGGCGCCAGCACGGTAGGCTCGGTGGCCAGCGTGGCCGCAAACCGCCGCGCAAACCCCGGCGCCACGCCGTGGGTGCCACGCAGGTGGTCGCCGATGGCGTGGTAGCAGACCCAGGTCTGCATCGCGGCGTCGGACTTCAGTTCCGCGCCAAGGCGCTCGAATTCGACGTCATCGAGTTCACCATCCATCAAACGCGAAATATGCTCGTTCATCACCATCTCCGGTTCAAATCAGTGCCAAGTTGCGGGCGCAACTCGGCGGCTATCGCTTCACGCGCGCGGAAAATCCGCGATCGCACGGTGCCGATCGGACAATTCATCACTGCAGCGATTTCCTCATAGGTCAGCCCTTCGATCTCGCGCAGCGTGATGGCGGTGCGCAGGTCCTCGGGCAGTGCGTCCATCGCCCGGTTGACGGTCTCGGCGATCTGCTTACCCACCAATTCGTCTTCCGGGGTGGAGCTGGTACGGAGCTGCTCGGCGTCTTCAAAACCTTCCGCTTCCTCATTGTCGAACGCGGTCGACGTCGGCGCCCGCCGACCCATGGCCACCAGGTAGTTCTTCGCCGTGTTGATCGCGATGCGATACAACCACGTGTAAAACGCACTGTCGCCCCGGAAGCTCGGCAGCGCACGGTAGGCCTTGATGAAGGCTTCCTGCGACACGTCCTCGACCTCCGCCGGGTCGCGCACCAGCCGCGACAACAGCCGTCCCAGCTTGCGCTGGTATTTCATGACCAACAGCTCGAAGGCGCGCTTGTCGCCACGCTGCGCCCGCTCCACGAGCTGCTGATCGATTTCGCGATCACCCATCCGCGGGTATTCCCTGAATCAATCGTTGTTCGTTGTTATCCGGCGCCGCGGCGAGACCGCCTGCCGCCGATGCGGCACGCGATGCCGGTGGGAACGACCCGGTCGCGACGCAGCGTGCGCCCGGGGATAAAGACTGCCGCGTGCGGGTTAAGTTCACTGGGCGGCCTTGGTCGCCGGCGGGGGGCGGCGGCCACTCCCCTTGTCCAGGACAACCACAGAGCGAATCAGCCCGGTCGGGATGCCCCGCACGTTGCGCAATTCGGGGCTCGCAAGGCGCGCCAATGCCTGCCGCGCGGCGCCATCGAGAAGCCCCAACTGGTCGAGCACGCCAATGGTCGCGGCGTGCAATCCGCGCTTGTTGCCGTCGGCGACCTTGATGGCGATGCCCCAGCCCCGGCTCCGGATGCTCATGGCGCGAACCCCTTCCGCGCCGATCTTGCTGACCCAGTCGCCCCGACCGGCTCGCGCCAGCGCCAGATCGGCCCCGTGCTCGCCGGAGATCATTTCCGGATGGGCTGTCATCGCGTCGGCAAGCTGGCGCGGCGCGTGCCCGTAGTCCGGATCGACCACGGCAGCGCCGAGCCGCGCGAAGCCCGTGGCGAGCGCGGCCAGCGGCACCGCGTAGTTGGGCGCCGAGCAGCCGTCGATGCCAGGCACCAGCGCGTCTTCGCCGACGCCGGTGAACCGGCTCACGGCCAGCCGGATTGCCTGCTGCAGTGGATGCCCGAAGGCGAGGTAGTCGTGCTTGTCGTGCCCGCACATGACGCAATAGGCCAGCATGCCGCTGTGCTTGCCCGAGCAGTTGTTGGCCAGTGATGAGTAGGGCGGCGGCGGCGGCACCTCCCCCCGGGCCTCGAAGCAATACGGCGCGTGCGTGCCGCACTGAAGTTCGCTGGCGCTGTTGCCGGCCTTGGCCAGCATGTCCGCGGCGGCTTCAATGTGGCGCGTTTCGCCGGCATGGCTGGCGCACAGCATCGCCACCTGCGGCGGCGTATAGCCGAAGCGCGCAACACCCCCGGCCGCGACAAACGGCAATGCCTGCAGCGGCTTCAATGCGCTGCGGGTAAAGGTCATGAACGTGGGGTCGCCGGCGGCAAACAAGAGCTCGCCATCACGCCCGCAGACCGCCACGGAACCGCAATGTGCGCTCTCGACGATCGCTCCGCGCGTGACCTCGGCCAGCGGGGCGTGGGCAACTTCGGCGGCAGGTGCGGGATTCGTCACAGGCAGGGGCAGGCGAAGATAACCCGCAATTATCGCCCATTCCCCGCCGGAGCGACCGCCGACTGCCGCGACGGGCTATTTCTCCGCGGCCAACGCTGCCCTGATCTGCTCCAGCGCGGTCGGGTCCTCGATCGTGGTGAGGTCGCCGGGATCGCGGCCTTCGGCCAGCGCCTGCAACGATCGACGCAGCAGCTTGCCCGATCGCGTCTTCGGCAACGCCGTGACGAAATGGACAGCGCCGGGCCTCCCGATCGCGCCCAGTTGCTTGTCCACCATTGCCATCACTTCCTGCCGCAGCGAGGCGATGCCCGCCGCGTCGCTGATCCGCGCCGGGTCCTTGACCACGGCAAATGCCACCGGCATCTGGCCCTTCAGCGCATCGGCCACGCCGACGACCGCCACCTCGGCAATGCCCGCATGCGCCTGCACCGCCTCCTCGATCTCGCGCGTGCCCAGCCGGTGCCCGGCGACGTTGATCACGTCGTCGGTGCGGCCCAGCACGAAGTAGTAACCATCGGCGTCGCGCATGGCCCAGTCGAACGTTGAATAGGCGAGCCGATCGGAAAAGGTGCTGAAGTAAGTGTTGACGAAGCGCTTGTCGTCGCCCCAGATCGTGCTCATGCACCCCGGCGGCAACGGTGGCATCAGCGCCAGCACGCCCTTCTCGTTCGCGCCCAGTTCGGCGCCCGTGGTTTCGTGGAGCAGGCGCACGTCATACCCCGCCGCGGGAAACGACGGGCTGCCGAACTTGCGCGGCGTGTCCTCGACGCCCGGATGCGCCGACAGGATCGGCCAGCCCGTTTCGGTCTGCCAGTAGTTGTCCACGATCGCCACGCCGCCCAGCGCGTCGGTCACCCAGCGCGCCGTCGGCTCGTCGAGCGGCTCGCCCGCGAGAAAGAGGTGCCGCAATGACGAGACGTCGTGCTGCCGCATGTACGACAGGTCCTGCTTTTTCAGCACCCGGATCGCCGTGGGCGAGCTGAACATGGTCGTGACCTTGTTCTCGGCCACGATCTTCCACCAGATCGCCGGATCGGGCCGGATCGGCAGGCCCTCGTACATGATGGTGGTCGAGCCGTTGAGCAGCGGCGCATAGACGATGTACGAATGACCCACCACCCAGCCGATGTCGCTGGTGGTGAACATCGTCTCGCCGGGCGCCACCGCAAAGATGTCGCGCATCGAGGCCGCGAGCGCCACCGCGTAGCCGCCGGTGTCGCGCTGCACGCCCTTGGGCTTGCCGGTGGTGCCGGACGTGTAGAGGATGTACGACGGCTCGCTGGACTCGAGCCATGCGCATGGCACCTGCGCGTCCATGTGCTGCGCGCGCAGCGCGGCGTAGTCGTGGTCGCGACCCGGCACGCGCGCAATTTGCGGATCGAGGCCGCGATCCACGATCACGACGTGCTCGGGCGGAAATTCCGCGAGACGGATCGCCTCGTCCACCAGCGGCTTGTAGTGGACGGCCTTGCCGCTGCGCAACCCCGCATCGGCGGTGAACAACACGCGCGGCCGGGCATCGTCGATGCGCGTGGCCAGGCTGGCGGCCGCGAACCCGCCGAATACCACCGAGTGCACGGCGCCCAGCCGCGCGCACGCCAGCATCGCAAACACGGCTTCGGGCACCATCGGCATGTAGATCAGCACGCGATCACCGCGCACCACGCCGAGACTCGCCAGCGCGGCCGCGCAGCGATTGACCTCGGCGGCGAGTTCCCGGTACGTGTAGCGCGCGGTCTGTCCCGTTTCGCTGGATATGAACACCAGTGCGTCCTGGTCGGGGCGCGTGGCCAGGTGCCGATCCACGGCGTTGTGACAGAGGTTCGTGCGGCCATCGACGAACCAGCGCGCGAACGGCGGCCGCGAGTAGTCGAGCACGGCCGAAAATGGTGTGTGCCAGTCGATCAGCGCCGCGCGCTCGCGCCAGAAGCCGTCGCGATCGGCGAGCGAGCGTTGATGGAATGCCTTGTAGGTGGACATGGGCAGCGCCTTTGCGGGTGCGTTCGATGAGTGGCGGCCTCAGCCGCCGTGGGAATCCGGCGCGATGCGTACCACGGTGCGGCCCCGCACCATGCCCTTGATGTAGGCGTCGAAATGCGTGGGCAGTTCGTCGAAGTCGATGGTGCGCACCTGATCGTGCACGCGGTCGGGCCGCCATTCCAGCGCCAGCTTGTTCCACGTTTTTTGCCGCAACGGCATCGGCGTATTGGCGCTGTCGACACCGAGCAGGTGCACGCCGCGCAGGATGAACGGCATCACCGACGTACTGAGCTTGTAATCGGCGGCGAGCCCGACTGCGGCCACGGTGCCGCCGATCCGGGAGGATGCCAGCAGCCACGCCAGGATGTCGCCGCCCAGGTTGTCGATCGCGCCCGCGAACGTGGCGCGCTCCAGCGGCTTGATGCGCGCGAGATCGATCGACTGCCGCAGCAATACTTCTTTTGCGCCGATGCCCTTCAGGTAGTCGACCTCGTCCGCCTTGCCCGTGATCGCAACGACGTGGTAGCCGAGCTTCCCCAGTACTTCCACCGCCACCGAACCGACCCCGCCGGTGGCGCCCGTGACGGCCACCGGTCCGCTGTCGGGTTTCAATCCGTTGTGTTCCATCAGCGCGATGGCCAGCGCCGCCGTGTATCCGGCCGTGCCGAGCGTCATCGCATCGAAGGCGGTCATCGATTCCGGTCGCCGCACGACCCAGTCGGCTGGCGCGCGCACGTATTCGGCATAGCCGCCATCGTGCGCCACGCCGAAGTCGTAGCCCGTGACGATCACCTTGTCCCCGGCCTTGAACCGGTGGTCGGACGACGTTTCCACGGTGCCGGCAATGTCGATGCCGGCATTGGTCGGAAACTTGCGCATGATCCGTCCGGTGCCGTTGTACGACAGGGCGTCCTTGTAGTTGATCGTCGAGTACTTGGTGCGAATCACGACGTCGCCCGGATCCAGTTCGTCGACGGACATGTTGACGAAGCGGCTCGACACGATCTTGTTCTCCTCGAAGGTGCGGTACGCCTTGAACGTTGACATCGGAGTCTCCTCGGGTGGTCGGGTTGGCGGTGGCGGGCTGGCAGGACGATGCGGCGTCAGGCCGCGACGGAGTCAATCGTGGCGGGCGCGGCCATGGCCGCTTCGGCGGCGCGCGGGCGCGCCATGTAGTCGTGGGTGCGCATCTCGGTCAGGCGGCTGACCGTGCGGGGGAATTCCTGGACATTGGCGCCGGCGACATACAGCGCCGGGGCCGGCGCCGCCGCCGAGGCGACGAGCTTCACGCCGTTGTCGTAGAGGATGTCGATGAGCCATGTAAAGCGGCGCGCCAGATCGCTCTGCTGCGCCGTCATCACGGGGATGTCGGAAAGGAACACGACGGCAAAGCGCTGCGCCAGCTCGAGATAGTCGCGCTGCGAGCGCGGACCATCGCACAGCGTGGTGAAGTCGAACCAGACCGCGCTGCCGGCACGGCGCCGCGCCACGAGCGTCCGGCCTTCGACGGTCAGGCGCGGCGACTCGTCGGACCCGCTGCGCATGGCATCGAATGCGGCCTCCAGCGCCGCATCGGCCGCAGGCCCGGCCGGCACCAGGAACGCCTCCACTTGCTCCAGCGCGCGCAGCCGGTAGTCGACGCCGCCATCGACTTCAATAACATCGAGCCAGTGTTCCAGGAGCGCGATGGCCGGCACGAAATTCTGTCGCTGCAAGCCATTGGGATAGAGCCCTGACGGCGGATAGTTCGACGTCAGCACAAAGACGACGCCCGCCTCGAACAGCGCCTTCATGAGCCGGCCCAGGATCATCGCATCGGCGATGTCCGACACATGGAACTCGTCGAAGCAGATGAGCCGCCAGCGCTTGGCGATGCGGGCGGCCACGGCGGCCAGCGGATCGACCTCGCCCTGGAGCGTCTGCAGTTCCGCATGCACGTCGCGCATGAACGCATGGAAGTGCACGCGCGTCTTGCGCTTCAGCGGCACGGCCGCGAAGAAGCTGTCCATCAGGAAGCTCTTGCCACGACCGACACCGCCCCACAGGTAGAGGCCGTGGGGGACATCGGGGGGAGCGAACAGCCGCTTCAATCGCGACTGCCGCGCCATGCGGAATGCGGTGAGCTTGTCGGCCAGCGCCTGCAGCCGGCTCAAAGCCTCGGCCTGCGCATGATCGAGCGTCGCGCCGCGCTGCGCGAGGATGGGATCGAGATAATCGATCAGCGCGCCGCGACGGCGCGCAATCTGGCCGGGGAGCATATCCCCGTCCATGCTAGAGGTTCAATTGCCTGCCGTCTACGGCCAGCGCCGCTTCCTTGGTCGCTTCCGACAGCGACGGATGGGCGTGGCAGATGCGCGCGAGGTCTTCGCTGGAGGCGCCGAACTCCATGGCCACCACGCCCTCTGCGATCAGCTCGGACGCGAACGGACCGACGACATGCATCCCGAGGATACGGTCAGACTTGCGGTCCGCCAGAACCTTCACGAAGCCGGAGGTGTCGCCCATCGCCCGGGCCCGGCCGTTGGCCATGAACGGAAAGCTGCCGGCGCGATAGTCGGCGCCACGGGCCTTCAGTTGCTGTTCCGTTTCGCCTACCCAAGCAATTTCGGGGGCGGTGTAGATCACCCACGGCACGGTGTTGAAATCGACATGGCCGTGTTGCCCCGCAATGCGCTCGGCCACGGCCACACCCTCCTCCTCGGCCTTGTGCGCCAGCATCGGCCCGCGCACGACGTCGCCCACGGCCCAGACGTTGGGGAGATTGGTCCTGCATTCCGCGTCGACGGCAATGAAGCCGCGCTCGTCGAGCTTCAGTCCCACCGCGTCGGCGGCCAAGCCACCGGTGAACGGGATCCGCCCGATCGAGACGATCAGGTGATCGAAAACTTTCGTCAGCGCCTTGCCGGTGCTGTCGGCATAGGCCACCGTGACGTCCTGCGTGCCCACAGTCACCGCGCCGATCGCAACACCGGTCTCGATCTTCAGGCCCTGCTTGGTGAAGAGCTTCATCGCCTCCCGGGCGACACCTTCGTCGACGGCGCCCAGGAACGTGGGCAGCGCCTCGAGGACGGTGACGTCGGCGCCGAGGCGGCGCCAGACGCTGCCCATTTCAAGGCCGATCACGCCTGCGCCGACGACGCCCAAGGTCTTCGGCACCGCCGGGATCGCCAGCGCGCCGGCGTTGTCCAGCACCCGCACGTTGTCGATGTCCACACCGGGCAGCGGGCGCGGCTTCGAACCGGTGGCGACGATCACGTGCTTCGCCGCGAGTGCAGCCGGCTTGGTGCCCGTGACGTTCACGCGCCAGGCATCGCCGTCCTTGCCTGCGAACGCCCCCATGCCGTGAAAGAACGCGATCTTGTTCTTCTTGAAGAGGTAGAGGATGCCGTCATTGTTCTGCGCGACGACCTTGTCCTTGCGCGCCAGCATCTGCTTCAAGTCGAGCGTGAGGCCGGAAACCTTGATGCCGTGTTCGGCAAACCCATGCCCCGCGTGCTCGAAATTCTCGGAGGACTGCAGCAGCGCCTTGGAGGGAATGCAGCCGACGTTGGTGCAGGTTCCGCCGGGCGCCGGCTTGCCGTCTGCGCGCGACCAGTCGTCGATGCAGGCGGTCGCAAAGCCCAACTGCGCCGCGCGAATCGCGGCGATGTAGCCGCCGGGTCCGGCGCCGATGACGACCACGTCGAATTGTTGAACTGGGTCCGCTTCGACTTTCAAGGCAAGATCTCTCCACCAGTACCCCGCGTGCGAAAGTGGAGTCTGAACCTACTTTCGCCCGGAGTGACGTTGCGATCGGGCGTCATCAACGATCCAGCCATCACAGATCCAGCAGCATCCGCGCCGGGTCTTCGAGCACGTCCTTGATCGCCACCAGCGACAGCACCGCCTCGCGGCCGTCGATGATCCGGTGATCGTAGGATTGCGCCAGATAGTTCATCGGGCGCACGACCACCTGCCCATTCTCGACCACCGCGCGCTCCTTCGTTGCATGCACGCCGAGGATGGCCGACTGCGGCGGGTTGATGATTGGCGTGGACAGCATCGAGCCGAACACGCCGCCGTTGCTGATCGTGTACGTGCCACCGGTCAGTTCCTCGACCGTGAGCTTGCCGTCCGCGGCGCGCTTGCCGTACTCGGCGATCTGCTTCTCAATGTCGGCGATGGACATCTGGTCGGCATCGCGCAGGATCGGCACTACCAATCCGCGCGGACTGCCCACGGCGATGCCGATGTCGTAGTAGCCGTGATAGACGATGTCGTTGCCGTCGATCGACGCGTTGACCAGCGGATATTTCTTCAGCGCGTGCACCGCGGCCTTGACGAAGAAGCTCATGAAGCCGAGCTTGACGCCGTGCTCCTTCTCGAAGCGGTCCTTGTGCCGGTTGCGCAGGTCGATCACCGGCTGCATGTTCACCTCGTTGAACGTGGTGAGAATGGCAGCCGTCGCCTGCGACTGCACGAGCCGCTCGGCCACGCGCTGGCGCAACCGCGACATCGGCACCCGTTGCTCCGGGCGCGAACCCAGCGTCACCGGCGTGGGCACCGCGGGAGCCTTGGCTGCCACGGGTACGACAACAACGGGCGCAGCTACGGCAGGCGCGGCAGAACGACTTGCCACCGCCTCGATGACATCGCCCTTGGTGATGCGCCCGCCGCGGCCGGTGCCGGTGACGGAACCCGCGTCGACATTGCCATCCGCCATCATCTTGCGCGCGGCAGGCAGAGCG
>JBKJSU010000404.1:0-4307 GCA_046594415.1 Casimicrobiaceae bacterium
TGAGTCTGCATGGGGCACCGCCGCGGAAGAATGGTCGAGGAATCCGTGACTCGATTGAATCCGGGACTTCCTGTTGGTTGCCAATTTTGGCCAATGGTTCCGCACGCGTTCCAATCCCCTTGTTGCACAGGATGTTACCGGAAGCGCGCGCGTCCTCGTTGAGGATGCCTATCAGATGTTGCGATTGTGCGATCGAATGGCAATGGTGCAGTGCAAATTCTTGCCGCAGGCCCCGCGGGTGAGTTGGTAGGCGCACCTGTAGACGGGGCTTCAGCCTCGCGAAGCAGCCCACGAGGCTGAAGCCCCGTCTACAGGTGAACAATCAGGGTCTGCCCCTGATTGTTTACTGCCCTTCGCCGAAATAATCGCCGATCAGTGCGACGATGGCCTCCATCGCATCGCCCTCGTCGGGGCCGTCGATCTCGATCACGACCTTGGCTCCCTTGCCGGCGGCCAGCATCATCACGCCCATGATGCTCTTGGCGTTGACCTTGCGATTGTTGCGCGACATCTGCACGTCGCTTTGATACTTCGCGGCGAGTTGCGTCAACTTGGCCGAGGCCCGCGCATGCAGGCCCAGCTTGTTGATGATCTCAACCTCGCGCTGCTGCATAGACCGGATCGATCTCGATGTGCAGCACGCCGTCGCAGCCACCGGAGATGGCCTTCGTAATCAACGTGTCCATGCCCTTCACGCGGTAAGTGAACGCCCGCACCAGCATCGGCAGGTTGACACCCGCGATCACTTCCACGCGGCCTGGAACCAGCAGCTTGGCCGCAAGGTTGCACGGGGTGGCGCCGTAGATATCCGAGAAGATCAGCACGCCATCGCCCGTGTCGAGTGAGCGCACACATTCACGCGCCGACGGCAACAGGTTGAGCGGATCGTCGCTGGCCGAGACCGACAGCGTCTCGAATTGCGGCGGCCGCGCGCCGAGCACGTGCGTGACCGCCTTCACCAGGCTTTCCGGCAGCGTGTCGTGCGCGATGATGAGGATGCCGATCATGGGGTGCGGGTGGGTCGGAGCCCTTCGCCACAAAATTGAAGCAAATCCTACGCCAAATGGGCGGCGGCGAGCAGGGTTTGGGTATACGGCTGCTGCGGCGCGGCGAACAACGCCAGCGCTTCGCCCTGCTCGACGATGACGCCGTCCTTCATTACCAGCACCCGGTGGGCCATCGCGCGCATCACGGCCAGGTCGTGGCTGATGAAGACGTAGCTCATGCCGTACTTGACCTGCAGGTCGCCCAGGAGCTTTAACACCTGCTGCTGGACCGACACGTCCAGCGCGGACGTCGGCTCGTCCAGCACCAGCAACTCGGGCTTCAGGATGACCGCGCGGGCAATGGCAATGCGCTGCCGCTGGCCGCCGGAAAATTCGTGCGGATAGCGGGTGAGTACGTCGGTGATGCCGGAGGCTTCCGACAGCCCCACTTCGGCCAGCATCGCCAGGATTTTTTCGCGCCGTTGCGGTTTGGAAAGCTCCGGCATGTGCAGCGCCACGCCTTCGCCCACGATCTGCTCGATCGTCATCCGCGGCGACAGCGACGCAAACGGGTCCTGGAACACGACCTGCATGCGCCGGCGCATCGCGCGCAATGTGGCGCGATCGGCGTTGTCCACGCGCTGGCCGTCGAGCGACACCGCGCCCGACGCGATCGGCTGCAACGCCAGTAGCGCCATGCCCAGCGTGGTCTTGCCCGAGCCCGATTCGCCGACGATGCCCAGCGTTTCGCCGCGCTTCAATTGCAGCGTGGCGTCGCGCACGGCGCGGAACACGTCCTTGCCGAACCAGCCCTTGCTGGAGACAAAGTCCACGTTGACGTCCGTGATGGAGGCCAGCACCGGCGCATCGGGCGCCAGCGGCTGCACGGCGCGCACGGGGCGACTGTTGATCAGCTTGATCGTATAGGGATGCTGCGGATACGCGAACACTTCCGCCGTATCGCCCTGTTCCACCAGCTTGCCGCGCTCCATCACGCCCACGCGATGGCAGAAGCGCCGCACGAGGTTGAGATCATGCGTGATGAAGAGGATGGCCATCCCGTATTCGCGCTGCAGGTCGTCCAGCAGCGTCAGGATCTGCGCCTGGATGGTGACGTCCAGCGCCGTGGTCGGCTCGTCGGCGATCAGCAGCTTGGGCCGGCACGCGAGCGCCATCGCGATCATCGCGCGCTGCCGCTGGCCGCCGGAAAGTTGGTGCGGAAACGAGTCGACGCGCTTGACCGGATCGGGAATGCCGGTGCGCGCCAGCAGGTCGATCGCGCGGGCCTTCGCATCCTTCGCGTTGAGCCCTTCGTGCAGTTCCAGCACTTCGGCGATCTGGTTGCCCACGCGATACAGCGGGTTCAGCGCCGTCATCGGCTCCTGGAAGATCATTGCGATGTCGCGGCCGCGGATCGTCTGCATCTGGCGCTCGGTCTTGGCCAGCACGTTCTCGCCCTGGAAGCGGATGGCCCCTTCGTAGCGCGCAGCTTCCACCAGCTTCAGGATCGACAGCGCGGTCACCGACTTGCCGGAGCCCGACTCGCCGACCAGCGCAAATTTCTCGCCGGCGCCAAATGAAAACGACACGTGGTCGACGACGCGCGACGGCCCGAAATTGACGCACAGGTTGTCCACCGCCAGCAGCGGCGTGCCCGGATTGTTGTTGCTCATGATTTGCGCGTGTCGAAGGCGTCGCGCAGCGCGTCGCCGATGAAGGTGAGCAGCAGCAGCGTCAGCGACAGCACGATGAACGTGGGGATCGCGATCCACCAGGCATCGAGGTTTTCCTTGCCCTCGCGCAAGAGGTCGCCGAGCGACGCGACGCCCGGCACGCCCAGTCCCAGGAAGTCGAGCGCGGTCAGGAACAGGATGGCGGCGCTCATCCGGAACGGCAGGAAGGTGATCACCGGCGTCATCGAATTGGGCAGTATGTGCCGCCACATGATCTGGACGTTGGACAGCCCCATCGCGCGCGCGGCCTTCACGAATTCGAGATTGCGATTGCGCAGGAATTCCGCGCGGACGTAGTCCGACAGGCCGATCCACCCGAACAACGCAAACACCAGCACCAGCAACAGAAGCGTGGGCGTGAAGATCGACACGATGATGATGAGGAGATAGAGCTCCGGCACGGCGCTCCAGATTTCGATCACCCGCTGGGTCCCGAGATCGACCCAGCCGCCGAAGTAGCCCTGCAACGCGCCGACGATGATGCCGAGAACCGTACCCACGACGGTAAGTGCCAGGCCGAAGTAGATGCTGACGCGGAAGCCGTAGAGCAGCCGCGCCGTCATGTCGCGACCCGCCGAATCGGTGCCCAGCCAGTGGCCGCCGGCGGGCGACACCGGATCCGCCGCGCGGGCGTAGTAGTCGAGCGTAGTGCCGCCGAATTTGTTGAACGTGAAGAAGGCGAAATTGCCGGGCTTCGCGAATTGCTGAATGATGAACGGATCGTGCCAGTCCGTGGGCGTGGTGAAGTCGCCGCCGAAGCGCGCTTCGGGCTGATTGCCGAAAATCGGAAAATACAGCTGGCCCTCGTAGCGGGCTACCAGCGGCCGCTCGTTGGAGAACACCTCGGCGCACGTGCCCACCAGCAACAGCGCCGAGAAGATCAGCAGCGACAGGTAGCCCAGCCGGTTGCGCTTGAAGCGGGCCCATGCACGCTGGTTGGGCGAGCGCGACGTGGCGCGACGTTCCGCCGCGGTGTCGGCGATCATCATGTCGGGCGTGCCTTCGCCGATCGGGGGTTGCGTCACGAGGCTCATTTGCCCACCGCCCCGAATTGCACGCGCGGATCCACCACCACGTACATGAGGTCGCCGATCAGCTTCACGACCAGTCCGATCAGCGTGAAGAAGTAGAGCGTCCCCAGCACCACCGGATAGTCGCGGCGCACGATCGACTCATAGGACAGGAGGCCCAGGCCATCGAGGGAGAAGATCGTCTCGATAAGCAGCGAGCCGGCAAAGAACGCGCCGACGAAGGCGGACGGGAATCCGGTGACCAGCGGGATCAGCGCGTTGCGGAACACGTGCTTGTAGAGGACCTTCTTCTCGGACAGCCCCTTCGCGCGCGCCACCAGCACGTACTGCTTGCGGATTTCCTCGATGAAGGTGTTCTTGGTGAGCATCGTGACGACGGCGAAACTGCCGATCGCGAAGCACGTGAGCGGCAATACCAGGTGCCACAGGTAGTCGAGGATGCGTGCCGGCCACGACAGCGTGGCCCAGTTGTCGGACGTCAAGCCGCGCAGCGGGAACCAGTCGAGGAACGAGCCGCCGGCGAACAACACGATCAGCAGCACGCCGAGAACGAAGCC
>JBKJSU010000347.1:0-20665 GCA_046594415.1 Casimicrobiaceae bacterium
AGGTGATTCGCGCCAATCGCAGCTAAAGTTCCAAACAGAACGAAGCACTACACTAGGACCTGCGCGAACGCGTCGCTGGAACACCGGTGAGCGCGCGAGGACGGTAGCCCAGTTCGCGTGACAATCGTTCTGCGTGATCAACAACCACGCGACTGAGGTGTGGCAGGACGTCGGTCGTGACACGCCAGATCGGTCCGGAGATGCCGATGACCGCGCTGACATGGCCGGTAAAGTCGCGGACCGGCGCCGCGATGCAACGCGCGTCGGCGTTGAACTCCGCGTCGTCGACGGCGTAACCCGCCGCACGAACCGCCTCGAGTTCGCGTAGCAGCCGTGCGCGGTCCACGATCGTGTTCGCAGTGAAGCGACGCAGTGCAATGCGTGATAGATATGCCTCGATTTGGGCATTCGACTGCGCGGCAAGGAGCACCTTGCCAATCGCCGTGCAATAGGCAGGCCTCACGGCCCCGAGGCGCTCGGCCATCCGGATCGGGGACGAGCCTTCCGACTTGGACACCGTGACCACGTCGTCACCGACGCGAAGTGCGATATGGCAGGCTTCAGCGGTGACGCGCGCAAGATCCTTCAGGATCGGGCTGGCGACAAACACCAGATTGGCCTCGTCGTGCGCCCCCGCCGCAAGGGCAAAAAGCTGGCGGCCAATAGTGTAGCGCTTGGAATCGGGATTCTGCCGGACATAGCCTAGCGCCACCATGGTCCGGACAAGATGGAAGGCCGTACTGCTATGCAGTCCGGCTTCCCTGGCGAGTTCCACGAGGCTAATACCATCCTGGCGCTGGGCGATGAGCTCGAGCATTCCGAACGCGCGCCCGAGTGACTGGACCCGCGCAACCACGACGCGTCCGACGTCGTCGGGACCATCCGCAACCTTCGGTATTTCCGCCGGACGCCCACCGTCCGCAGTAACCTGAGCTGCGCCCGTCCCTGCACGCCGTCGGCTCACTGCAGCGCTGCCTCGCCGCCGGTGACGATCAATCGCAGTATCTCTTCGCGCGTCGTCTCGGCAGTCCGGCGCGTCCCGGCCAGGCGGCCGGTTTTCATCACCGTTATCCGGTCGCACAAGTCGAACACGTGATTCAGATTGTGACTGATCATGACGACAGCAAGTCCTTGATCGCGCATTTCGCGGACGAGTTCCAGCACTTTGCGCGTTTCCTCGACACCAAGCGCGGCGGTCGGCTCGTCGAGAATCACCAACCGCGCGTCAAAGCATACCGCACGCGCGATGGCGACGCACTGCCGCTGGCCGCCGGATAGCGTGTTTACTTTTTGGCGCACGCTCGGGATGCGGATCTTGAGCCGGCCAAGCAACGAACTTGCCTCAACCTCCATGCGCTGGGTGTCGAGGAATAGGAAAAGTGGTCCGGTTCGCATCCGCTCCCGGCCAAGAAAGATGTTCGCCGGAATATCGAGATTGTCAGCAAGCGCCAGATCCTGGTAGACCGTTTCGATCCCGAGTGCCTTGGCATCTCGCGGTTCGCGAATCGACACCCGGCGGCCGCCGCAGTAGATTTCACCCTCGTCGCACACTACGGCGCCCGACAACACCTTGATGAGCGAGGACTTGCCCGCCGCGTTGTCACCAACCAAGGCGTGGATCTCGCCCGAGTAGACCGCGAGGTCGACTCGCTGCAGGGCCTGAACCGCGCCATAGCGCTTCGAGATGCCGCGCATCTCGACGAGCGGCACTGGCGCGGCGGCGCCCAAGGACGGCGCTACCGCACCCGAAGGCGCCACCGCCCCTCCCGACTTCACGACCCCGCTCATTTCTTCTGCGCGGCAATCGTCTTGTCCCACGACGGCACCGGCTTCTCCTCGAGAGGGAGCATCCAGGGCTTGACGTTCGACTTGTCGACGATGACCACCGGCAGCTCGACTTCCTTGGGCACGGGCTGCCCACGGAGGCTGCGCACAGCCGCCGTCACGGCAAGATAGCCTTGATCGTGTCCGCTGAAGTCGGCGCTGGCGAGCATCTTGCCGGCGTCGATCGCCGCGGCACCGTCCGGTACGGCGTCGATCCCCACCACATTGGTCTTGCCGCCGCGACCGGCTGCCACGAGCGCTTCGGACACTCCCACCGCCATGTCGTCGTTCGCCGCCACTACACCGTCAATAACGGGAAAGCGCTGCATCAGGTTCTCGAACACCTGCACTGCCGGCAGCCGCCGGTAGTTGCCCGGCTGAGAGGCGATCAGCTCAACCTGCGGCAACTCTGTCAGCGCGCGCTCCATGCCCTTCTTGCGGTTCTGCGCTGTGATCGCGGCAGGAACGCCATCGATATGCACGAGCTTGCCTTTGTTACCCATTGCCTTGGCAAGGTACTTGGTGATTTCGTAGCCGATAACTTCGTCGTTCGAGCCGATGTAGCTCACGTAGTCGACACCCGTCATCCGGTTATTGAAGATGACGATCGGAATACCAGCCTTGTTGACCTTCTGGATCGTGGGTACCAGTGCGTTGTAGTCGACCGGCACGAAGACCATCGCCGCTGGCTTCTTGACGATCCAGTCCTCCACCAGGCGGGTCTGCTCCTCGATGTTGTCGGGCTTGGTCGGCGCCGCGTGCTCGATGTTGACGCCGAGGTCACGCCCCGCCTTGTCGGCGCCGACCCGGACCGACTTCCAGAACGGGTTCGTTACGTTCTTGGTGAATACGACGATCGTGGGCTTGTTAGCCTGCGCAAGCACCTGGCCCGGCACCGAGAGAAGAAGCGCGGTGCCGGCGACCACTGCCGCGATGAGGCGGCGACGTTCCTTGATTGGCTGCATAAGAATCCTCCTAGATGTTCGGGTGTGGTTTTCATTGCATGCGGCGCGCTGTCTGTCCACCCATCAGCAGATCCGCCATGACCGCGAGGATCACGATTACGCCCATCACGAACGCCTGCCAAAATGATGCCACTCCCAGCAGGTTCATGCCATTGACGATCAGCGCCAGAATCAACGCCCCCACCGCAGTGCCAACGATGCCTCCGTGCCCGCCGAACAGCGATGTCCCGCCGAGGCAGACAGCCGCGATCGCCGGCAGCAGCAGCTCCTCGCCGGTACCGGAGTCGGCCGCGTTGGTACGAGCGATTACCACCAGCGCCGCAAAGGCGGAGAGCGCACCGCTCATGGCGTATACGCCGACGAGCGTCTTGCGCACCGACAGCCCGGACAATCGAGCGGCATTCGGGTTGCCTCCGATCGCGTACAGATAGCGGCCAAAGCGCGTCGAACCCAGGATGACGTGCACCACCGCGATGGTACCCAGCATCACCAGCACGGGAACCGGTACCGCGGCGACAAAGCCCGCCCCAAGCGCACGAAACGCGGGCGGAAATCCGTGAATGACTTCGCCTTTCATCAGCACGTAGCCTAGTCCATGCGCGATCCACAGCATCCCGTAAGTCGCGATGAAAGGTGGGATGCGCACGTAGGCAACCATCCATCCGTTGGCTGCGCCGCAGGCGAGGCCAGTGGCGAGCGCCGCGATCACACCCAGCATCACTTGGCCGCTCGCGATCACCGCGGCACCGACGCACGCCGAGAGTCCGAGGACCGCGCCCACCGAGAGGTCGATGCCGCCAGTGAGGATTACCAGCGTAAGGCCGGAGGCAATGAGGAACTGCAATGCTGCCTGTCGAAGCACGATGGCGAGGTTGTCAAGCGTGGCGAAGTGCGGACTGACCCAGGCCAGGAATAGGCAAAGTCCGACAATCACTACCAACCGGGAGACGACAATGAACACCGCCTCAGGCGCGGCGGCAGGCCGACCAAATGTCAAGGCAGAAGAGCGCGCGTTCATGCGTCGCGGCGGATCGCGTCGATCGCGACCGCGCAGATGATGACCAGCCCGACGACAACCACCTGCCACTCGGTACCGACGCCGAACAGGTTGAGGCCGTTGCGCAACACCGCAACTGCGAGGGCACCCACAACTGTGCCGGCGAGTCCGCCCCGACCTTTTTCGAAGGAGGTCCCGCCCAGGATCACGGCCGCAATCGCGTCGAACTCCAGCCCGATCGCGATGGTTGGATGCCCCGCATTCATGCGCGCGGTCATGATGAACGACGCCATCGCAGTTAGCAGGCCACAGTAGGCGTAGACGGCGATGTGCCAGCGGGACACGCGCACACCGCACAACGCCAATGCTCGGCGATTACCGCCGATGGCCAGTGTGTATCGCCCGAAGCGCGTGCGGTAGAGGAGGACCCAGGTCACGCCGAACACCGCCACCGCGGCCCACACCGGCAGCGGGATGCCAGCGAACGTGCCTTCATTGAAGAGTCGCACGACCGCCGGAAGTCCGGTGACCGAGTTGCCTTCGGTAATCACCATCGCGAGGCTTTGCGCGATGCCGAACGTGCCGAGCGTTACGATGAACGCGGGCATGCCAACCCGGGCAACCAGCACTCCATTGATCACCCCGGCGACCAGGCCAACTCCGAGTGCGGCAGCGAGCGACAGCGCGAGCGATGTGCCGCCCACCAGCAAAGTGGCCATGACCACGCCACAAAGACCGAGCACCGGCCCCACCGACAGGTCGATACCCTCGGTCAGGATCACGAGGGTCATGCCGAGCGCAACGATCGTGAGCACCGAGGCCTGCATGCCGACGTTCATCAGGTTCTGCGCAGTAAAAAAGCCGGTATTCCCGATGGCGAGTGCGACGCACATAGCCAAGAGCAACCACGCCGCGCCGGGGGCCCGTCGCATCGCGTCGACGACCAGAGGCTGGCGCATATTTCGTGCTTCCGTCATTGGCAAACTGCTCACGCAAACGACTCCGGATGCGCCCGCATCCAGTTGGCGAAGTCGGCCACGCCCGACTCGATAGTGTGGGTCGGCGAGAACCCGAGTTCCTGTTTCATTCTTGCGCAGGCGAGCGGTCCGCGCATCACTGTGAAGCGCGTCCACGGTTCGGACCCTGCGCCTACACGCACCCGGCTGCCCGGCACTGCGGTCTGCACCGCCGCCGCAACTTGGGACGTCGGATAGTTCTCACCGGAACCCAGGTGATAGACGCCGTGCACAAGCGCAGGCGCCCGATAGACGGCGAGCAGCCCCGCCGCGCAGTCCGCAACATGGGTGAAGCTCGCAGCGAACTCGCCGCCCGAAGGCTCGTCGATACTCTCGCCGCGCAGGACCCGGCGCAGGAAATCGGGAATCGGGCCGCGTGGACCCTCGAAGACCTTCGGCACCATGGGTGGCCCGTAAATCCATGAAATGCGCACCGTCGCGACGGACACCTCGTAGATCTCCCGGTACATTGCGACCAGGAGTTCGGCGCAGTGCTTTGTCGTTCCGTACACGTTGATCGGCGTGGCGGGCTCCGCCTCCGGGATCGAGCGGTCGAGATCGGTCCAACGCTGGAATACCGCGCCGGAGCTCACGAACACGACACGGCGCCACCGGCATCGTCGCGCAAGTTCCAGCAGGTGCTGCGTCGCAGCCGTGTTGGTCGCGAACGCATTCATCGGGAAAAGCCTTGCGACCTTGTCGTTGGGCACCGCCGCACTGTGGATGCAGCCGTCGATGGGATGCGCGGCGGCCATCGCCGCAACCTCGAATGGATCGGCGAGATCGCAGCGTACCCAAGTGACGTTGGTGCCAACCCGTGCGGCGGCCGCGGCGTCGAAGCTTCGATGGGTCTGAGCGATCACGGGCAGGCCCGCGCGCGCCGCTTGCGCGACGATTTCGTAGCCGACGTGGCCCATTGCTCCGGTGACGAGAACCGCCATGTCAGTGCCGGGGGGCCGTGCCGACGGACGTAACCGGTGTCCCGGCGGTGACGGACGTGACAGCGGGCCTCATCCTAGGCATCCTCGGGCGGACAGGTGACCACAATGAAGCGCAGGTCGGTGAGCCCGGTGTTGTAGATCGCATGCTCGACGCCCGGCGGCATGAAGATGGTGTCGTGCGGACGCACGATGCTGCGCTCGCCCTCGATCTCCATCATCGCCTCGCCTTCGAGGATGTAGTAGATCTGCTCCTGGATACGGTGGCGGTGCGGCTTTACGTAACCCATCGGCTGGTACACGGAAATCCTGTAATCGACCAAGCGCGAGTCGCAGGTTTCCGGCCGCACGAGCATCTTGGACAGCGCCCCGTGGTAATGCGCCGGCGGCGCCTCCCAGCCGACGAGTCCGTTGGGACGAATGACCGCCTTACGCCCGGCGGGCTGCGGCGTGGGACTCTTGTCGATCTTCTTTCGGGCCATGGAATCTCCGGGGGTCTCAATCAGGAATCACGACGTACGGCCGCGGCATAGGCAGCAATACCGGCATGGATGTCAAAACGCGGCACGTATCCGAACGCAGCACGAGCGCGTGTGCAGTCGAGCGCGCCTTTGCGCGGGATCTCGACGCGGTCGCCATGACGATAGATGCCAGGCCCAATGGACACGCGGGCGCCCGGGATCCCATCGCGCACGGCTTGCGCAACTTCGAACAGTGTCGGCGCGGTGTCGCTCGCGACGTGATAGACGTCGTGGGGATGTTGCTTCAAGTCCAGCGCGGCAAGCGTTCCCGCCACGAAATCGTCGATGTAGGTGTGGTCAATGCGCGAGTCCCCCCCGCGTTCGACGTGCAGTTCGCGGCCAGCAAGCGCGGCGTCGATGAAATTCTTTGGCACCCGGTTGCGTGGCAGCGTGGGGCCA
Organism: Casimicrobiaceae bacterium; assembly: GCA_046594415.1. Lineage (GTDB taxonomy): Bacteria > Pseudomonadota > Gammaproteobacteria > Burkholderiales > Casimicrobiaceae > VBCG01. The sequence goes on from JBKJSU010000347.1 coordinate 6,661, forward strand.
TACACCCACGAGGTGCGTAAGTGGATGACTTCCATGTCATGCATGTCGCGGTAGCAGCGCGATAGATGCTCGACGGCGACCTTGGAGGCGCCGTACGGCATCATCGGCTTCTGCGGATGTTCCTCATCGATGCGGTCGGCACCGAATGGTCCGTAGGTTTCCTCGGAGCTCACGTGCAGCATTCGCCTGACCCCGAAGAGCCGCATGGCCTCGAGCAGGTTGATCGTGCCTTCGATATTCACGCGTACCACGTTGAGTGGACTGCCAAGCGACGCGAGCACGCTGACGATGGCCGCGCAATGGATCACGGCGTCCGGCGTGCAGCGCTTCATGACCTGCGCGACATGCGCGGGATCGGTGATGTCGGCCACGACCTGCTCAACGCCGGTGACCGGGACGCGTGTCGGCGCGAACGCGGTGTCGAAGGCCACGACCGCATCCCCGCGCGCAACCAGTGCGTCGCCGATCGCTTCGCCCAGGAAACCACCTCCGCCAGTGACCAGTATGCGCATTCCGAATTGCCTCAGAGGTTGAAAACGACGACGCGCTGTTCGGTCATGTCGCGGATCGCGTAGCGCGGGCCCTCGCGCCCAATGCCACTCGCTTTCACGCCGCCGTAGGCAAGCTGGTCGGTACGCCAAGTCGAGCTGCCGTTGACGATCAGCCCCCCGGCGCGGATCTCGCGGATCGCCCGGAAGGTGATCTCGTTCGACCGTGTGAATAGCCCGCACTGCAAGCCGTAGGGGCTCGCGTTCACCGCCTCGATCGCTTCCTCGATCCGGTCGTAGGCGATCAGGTTGGCGACAGGCCCGAATACCTCGTTGCAGACGACCTTCATCGAGGGCTGGACGTCGGAGAGCAGCGTGGGCATGACCTGCGCGCCGCGACGCTCGCCGCCAACGAGCAATCGCGCGCCTCCGGCCTGGGCCTCACGCACCCAGTTCTCGACGCGCTCGGCCGCAGGCTCGTCGATCAGCGTACCGACATCGGTGCGCGGGTCGAGTGGGTCACCAACGACCAGGCTTTGCATCGCGGCGACCATCCCTTTCGCCATCGCGTCCACGAGCGATCTGTGCACGTATACGTTCTGCACGGAAATGCAGCTCTGGCCCGCGAGTCGTACCGCGTTGCGGGCACACATCGGCGCCGCGACCGCGACATCCGCGTCCTCGTGCACGATCGTCGGACCGTTACCGCCGAGTTCCAGCGCGACCCGGCGCAACCCCGCAAGCCGCGTGATCGCTTCGCCCACCCGGCTCGACCCCGTGAAGGTGATGAAGTCGACACGCGGGTCCCGCACCAGTGCTTCGCCTTCCGCCGCGCCGCCGTACACCAAATTGATGAAGCCGGCCGGGACCCCCGCATCGTGGAAGATCCGGACCAGCCGATGGACGACCAGCGGCGACTGCGGGGGTGCCTTCAGCACAATAGTGTTACCGGCAGCGATTGCGGGCGCGAGCTTGTGCGCCGCCAAGTTCACTGGCGCGTTGAATGGCGTGATTGCGCCAACGACGCCGACGGGGTGCCGAAGCATCATCGCGATGCGACCGGCGCCCATTTCGCTTCCGTCGAGCGGCACATGCTCGCCCTCGATACGGATCGACTCTTCGGCCGAGAGGGTCAGCGTGTCCTTCGAGCGGCGCACCTCACCGAGCGCATCCTTGAGCGCCTTGCCGGTCTCGCGCGCCATCAGTTCCGCGATCGAAGGAGCCCGCTCCTCAAGGAGTTCCGCGGCGCGGTGCAGCCAGGCGGCACGTCGGAAAGCCGGCACACGCGCTGCCTCCGAGGCCGCCGAACGAGCGGCCGATACCGCCGCGGCGACTTCGTCGGCACTGCCGCGCGGCGCAAATCCCACCGTTTCGCCACGGTAGGGATCGCGGATCGCCACCGGATCATGTCCCTTGGCGAACTCTCCGCCAATCAGCGTCTGTGCATGTTCTTCTGCATGCGCGGTGGTCCGCGCTTCCATTGTCTCAGTCACCCGTCACCTCCGCTCCGACGAATCGCGCGCCGAAAACGGGCTCCTTGTGCGCCATTGGCGGCAGCGCCCAAGCCCCGGTCGCGGGCGGTCGCACGTCGGCGGTGACATGGACGTCGATTACCGTGGGGCGGCGCGACGCGATCGCCGCCCGCAGCGCATCCGCGAACTGGTCGGCATGTGTCACGCGCACGCCCTCGGCGCCATAGCTGCGCGCCATGGCCGCGAAGTCCGGGTTGTAGGGGCGCGCCTCGCGTCCGGGACCGCTGCCCGGCTGATAAAACGCGGTTCCGTGTTCCCGCCCGTCGAACAGGCCGTACTGGATGTCGCGGATCGCGCCCCAGGCAAAGTTGTTCCAGACCACCCACACGACGGGGATGTTGTGCTCGACGGCCGTACAGAGCACTGCCGGGCACATGGTGAAACCGCCATCGCCCACCACCGCCACGCACGGTCGGTCGGGTGCTGCGAGTTGCGCACCGAGGGCTCCGGCGACGCCGAAGCCCATTGCCGAGAAGCCCCACGAGTTGAGCATCGACTGCGGCCGGCGCGCCTTCCAGAACTGCATGAACCAGTTGTGATGGACGCCTGAGTCGAGCGAAAGGATGGCGTCCTCGGGCAGCACGGCCTGGACATCGCGGACCACGCGCTCCGGCCGCAGCGGCGAGCCACCCACCTCGAAGTTCGGGCGCGTATAGGTCTCCCACTCCAGCTGCCAGGCGGCGATACGGGCGTGCCAGTCGGCCAGCCGCTGTTTGTCGTCCGGCAGACGGCGCGAACGCAATTCGGCAATCAGCTGGGTGAGGAAGATCTTGGCGTCGGCGACAATGCCGAGGGCCACCGGATAGTTGCGGCCAATCTCGTCGCAGTCGATATCGACCTGCACCAGGCGAGTGGTCGGCATGTTCCAGGAGTAGCCCGGAAGCCAGGAGGACGAAGTGCGATCGTCGAAACGCGCCCCTATCGCCAACAGGACGTCGCAGTGGCGGCCGGCCTGGTTTGCCGGGTATGCACCGTTGCGACCAATGAACCCGAGCGACAGCGGATGAGTCATGTCGAGCGTACCCATGCCATTCGGCGAGCTGATGACCGGCACGCCCATCAGCGTGACGAGTTCGGTAAGTTCGCGTCCGGCCTCGGCGAGCGTGACACCGTGGCCGACGAACATCGCGGGCCGCCGCGCGCCAAGCAGGAGGTCGGCGGCATGACGCACCGCGTCCGGCGCAGCGCCCGGCGGCGAGGGGCGTGTCGTGACCACGTCGATCTCGCCCACCTCGGCTTCCTCGCGAAACAGGTTGAACGGTACGTCGATGTTGACTGGGCCGGGCCGTCCAGTAGTTAGAAGTCCGCTCGCGAGCCGCAAGGCGAGCGGCAACATCTCGACACGCGTCGGCTGGAACGATCGCTTCACATACTGCCGAATCACCGCTGGAAACGCCGCTTCCTGCTGGCGATAGGTCTCCTGAAATGGGCCGCGGTTGAACTGCGATGTCGGAACGTTGGCGGTGATCGCAAGAAACGCTGATGAGTCTGCGTATGCGCACGCGGTAGCCATTACCAGGTTGCACGAGCCGGGCCCGCAGGAGGTTAGGGTGGCTACCGGGCGGTGCTTGACCCGAAAGTAAGCGTCGGCCATATGCCCCGCAATCTGCTCGTGGCGCGGCGAGATAAAAGTGATCTCCGAACGCCGCTCATACAGCGCGTCGATCAGTCCAACATTGCCGTGGCCGCAGATGCCGAACACGTACGGAACCCGCTCTCGGATCAGGTGATCGACGATCAATGCTCCACCTTGGGTCACCGCCATGAATTCAACTCTCCGAAGGGTCGTCCCGGGTTAACGCACGCAGGAATGACGTTATCGTAGAACTCACATTACGAAATGTCAATTCACTATTTCGCAATGTCGCAATGCGCTTCGGCGGCTGCAAAGCGTCCCGCGCGGCGCCCCGAGACGAAGGCCCAGGCAAGGTGGTGGCCGTGACCTTGCAGCAGGAGACCACCCTGCCCCGTCGAGCCCGCGGCGTACAGGCCGGGAATGGGCTGGTCGCCTGCGCCGAGTACCCGATGCCGAAGGTCGACGGCGAGCCCGCCTTCGTTGTGGACGAAGACGCCACGTACCGGGCCGAGCGCCACGAACGGAGGTCCCACCAACGGATGCGTGGCACCGGCGTTGTGTTCATTCAGCGTCGCGCGCAGCGCCTCGGCCGGCATCTCCAGCTTTCGAGCGAGCAACTCAATCGTCGGCGCGTCGCGATACACATCCGGTCGCGTGCGGCGGTAGTCCGGCAAGTACGCATACGCCACGCCCGGCGCAGTCGAAACGTAATTCGGCCAAGCTGAGAACCTGGCGGCGAGCGTCGCGTCGAGGAGTATCCACGCGACCTTGCCAGGTTGCCGCGGCACGGCGTCCATCGGACGATCGTTCTCGTCGACGAACCGCTTGCCCTCGCGGTTGACGAGAATCGCACCGTGCTCGAAGAGCTTGGGTGATGGCGACAGCGCCGTTGTGACGAAGCGCATCACGAAGGGTCGCAGGAGCGCCATGGGCAATCGCTGAAGTGAGGCAGCCAGGACGCTGCCCAGCGCGGGCCACGGCGGCAGCTTGGTGACCCAATGTGGAGCGACGGGTGCGATGAAACGCAGGTCCGGCCCCTGCGCGAGATCGCCATTGAGGATGCGGGCGCCAAGCGGGAGCGCCAACTTCTGACCATCGCCGGTGGCCGTTGGATTGACCGCGTCGACCAGCGCCATCGCCTCGCCCATGTATGCGCGTTTGAGATCGGGATCGTTGGTGAAGTCGCCGGCAGCGAGGATCACCGCCCGGCGCGCGTCCAATCGCCGCACTCCGCCGGGGGTGTCGACGACGACACCGCGCACGCGCCCGTCCTCGTGGACGAGCCGCACCACGCGATGCGACACACGTAGGTCGGCCCCGACGGCCCGCGCTCGCCGCGTGACGTGGTGAACGAACGAGCGCGAGTTGGGCACCACGTTGTGCATCCGTGCGACCCGATGCGGTGGCTCGGGCATAGGCCCGAAGAAGCGAACTCCCAGCGAAATGAGCCAGCCAAACGTGTCCGGCAGCTCCTCGCAAAGTACACGTCGTAACGCGTCGTTGTCCTCGCGCCCGAGGTGGCGCGCAAACAGCGCCATGTCTTCCCAATGCGCCAGCGGGTCGTCGACGATGCCCCGTCGGGCCTGGTGAGGCGTGCGACTGCAACTCACCGACCCTACCGACCAGCCGGTCGACCCTCCACTACTCGGGTTTTTCTCCAGGACAACGACGCTTGCCCCGGCGGCTCGCGCCTCAATTGCGGCGGCCAAGCCCGACCCACCGGCGCCGACTACGATGACATCGACGGTCTCGTCGACCGACGGCTCGGACATGTGCTTTCCCTCCATTTCGAAAGGCCCCTCAGGCATCGCAGCCTCGTTGCTGCGATGCTGCAGCGCGACCCGCTTCACGTCCAAACACTGCGCCCGACGTGAGCCCCGTTCCTCCGGGATAGTTGAAATAAAAAAGTCCGCCGACGATCTCGCCAGCCGCGTACAGCCCTGGGATCGGCGCATCGTCACAACCCAGCACGCGCGCCTTGGGATCGATCCGCAGTCCTCCAAACGTGAAGGTGATCCCGCAGGTGACCGCGTAAGCCTCGAAAGGCGGATGCTCGATCCGCTGTGCCCAGTTGGTCTTGTCTGGCACCAGGCCGCGGGTTCTGCGGCCGTCCTTGTGATTGGGATCGAAGGGAACGCTCTCGTCCACCGCGGTGTTGTAACGCCCGATCTCGGCCAGAAACCCCGCAGCGTCCACACCCTCCAGGTTCGCTGCGAGGGCCTCCAGCGTCTCGGCACGCACACGGGTCGCTTGCCGGATCCGATACTCGTCGCGCAGCAGGTGCAACACGCGACCATCGAATACCTGCCATGCGAACTGGTCTGGTTGTTCGAGCACGACGCGGCCATAGCGTGCGTAGGTATAGTTGCGGAAATCCGCACCTTCGTCGACGAACCGCCGACCGTGCGCATTCACCATGATGCCGAACGGATAGCTGTGCTTCTGGAACCCGTCCCCGACGGCGAGATCACCGAATTCAGGCGCGTTGCGATCCCATGCCACCGCATGACATCCCGACCAGTGACCGGCCGGCGATGCGCCGATGGCAAGCGCCATCGCGAGGCCATCGCCCTGGTTGAAGCGTGTGCCCCGGACGCGCGCCAGATCCCATCCCGGCCCCAGATGGCGGGCACGCCAGGCAGCGTTGGCCTCGAAGCCTCCGCACGCCAGGACCACGGCGTCCGCCGCCACTTCGACGTCGCGCCCGCCTGAACGCACGACAACACCCTCGACCACCCCGGCCCGTTCGATCAGCCGAAGCGCACGCGCCGCGAATGCCACATCGACGCCACCCCGCACTGCCGCCGTATACAGCGCGTCGACGAGACCGGGTCCACCGCCCCACGCCTCCACGGTCAGGCCGCCCCAGAACACGTAGCGTCCGTCGACCTTGAACGCCTGTCGTCCAAAGATCGGCGCAAAGCGAACACCGTGCTCGCGCATCCACAACAGCACGTCCTTGCTCTGGGTGACGAGCGCCTCGCAAAGGTCGGGTTCGCTCCGGTCGCGGGTCACTCGGGCCATGTCATCGAAGAACTGCCCGGTGGTGTAGGTGCCGAAGTCGGTGCTGGCGACTTCTTCATCGGTAAGGTCGGGCATGAGACGGCGCAGGTCCTCCACGCCGTCGTACACCACGCGCATGGCACCCGCAGTAAACCGGCTGTTGCCGCCGCGCAGTTCCGCCGGCGCAGCTTCGAACAACCGCACGTCCGCGCCCGCCTCCCGCGCCGATAACGCAGCGCAAAGCGCCGCATTGCCACCTCCGACGACCACCACACGGCGCGCCTTCACGCGTCGTCTTCACTCAGATGGACTGGCCAACCGAATTCTCGCAGCGCATCGAAGGCCCCCGGCAGATCCAGAGACGGCGTCGCGCTCACAATTTCGGCCACCACCCGCGGCGAGGTCGGCAGTCCGGCGTACGCACGTCCTACCTCGCGCCATGGCACCGTTCCCACGCCGATCGGGGCATGCGCATAACGATCTCGCGTCGTGTCCGAGACATGCACCAGTTCGATCACACTCGCACCCTGCACGAGCGCCGCCGACGGATCCTCACCGATGAACCAGCCATTGGCGACGTCATACACAAGGCCTACGCTGCCCAGGCGGGAAACAACATCCAGGAGGTCACGCAGCGACGGCAAGAATGCGAAAGGCATGTTCTCCAACAGCACACGGATACCCAGCCGCTCGCCGAGCGGCACCAGCTCGTCGAGCGACTCCGCGAGCAGTGCCTCGAGCCGCGGCCGCGCCACCGGCAGAAGCGGATTCGCCTTGCCCGGACCCACGACGACCCGAGGACAGCCAAGATCCGCGGCAAGCCGGATCGCATCCGCGAAACGCCGCACGCTATGTTCCCGCATTGGCGGATCGAGCGATGCGACGTTGAGGTCGAGGTTGGGCTGATTTAGCGAGACGAGCTCGATGCCGAGCCGTGCAACGAACCGGCGCAGCCGCTTGCGCTCGGAAACGTCCAGCGCGTCGGGCCACAGGTGGCCTGGACCGATCATCGCCTCGACGCGCATGAAGCCTGCCTCGGCGAGCTCTCCGACACAGGCCTCGAACGAATGGGACAGGAGGTACGAATAAGTGTTCGCTGTAGCGATCATTCTTATTTCACATTGTCGCAACGAATGTCAAAAGTTAGACCAGCATGAGCTATTAGCGAGCGTCAGGTCAAGCTATACGCTTCAAACCGGCCTCGGGGCACGGGAGGCTAGAGTGACGCCGGGTAAAGGGGCAACCTCGCGCGGCAAATGCTCACGCCACATCGTGGTGGCGAGCCTCGTGCCGTGCTTCGCGTTTAATGAAACCCGACTTGGTTCGCCGCGTCCACGGTTTGCACGATGCGCTTTAGCGGCAGCGATGCGCAAGCCAAGTGCCATTGAGCTGGACGCCGCGCAGCGCGAGAAACCGATGAAGCTGGTGCATTCGAACACTGCGCAAGTGCGTTTGACCACGCAGACCAAGCCGGAGTGGACGGCGCGAGGCATGGAGTACGCGAGCGCTGGCGGCGGTGGCCGGCGTGAGCGACACAGGGACGTCCTGCGGGCAAAAAAGCTTGCGACTGTGCGCCGCGATTCATCAAACGTTTGATATGTTGGCGGATCGAAGAGCCGGACGATGGCCTCGTCAAGCGAATCGGAGCGAGCGAGGAAGGCGTCCAGGTCGTCGGCAGCTACCTGCAAGGGCATGCTGGCGTCTCGGCTTTGGGCAGTTGCAGATCGACTTGACGCTCAACGACTCTTGCGCGGACGACGTGCCGAGTCCACCGGGCCATCATGGCGCACGCTGTGGTACGCCGTGGCGTTGTTACGTATCCCTTTAGGATGCTTTGCCCAAGCGACACCGTACCGACGTCCGTGGGCAAACGGATACACGGCGCCCGAAAATGCAAAAAGGAGTTGCCGCGTTGACGACAACTCCTTGGTTTGTCTGGCTCCCCGACCTGGGCTTTCATGTAGCAGTCCGACATGGGATCGCAAATAGACCAAGCAGAGTTCGCCCCCGTACTGCAACTATGCCGCCTCCACTCCAATCACACGCCGCCGTCTAAGCAGGCTGATCGCCCTCACGATTCGCGGCAACTTGGATCCGTAATGCGGATCGAGTCTGACTGCACCACCCTTGCGTGCCGCGCTCGCCCGGCGCCTTCGATCATCGCCAGCGCGGCAAATTCCTTCTGACCGGGAACGTAAGAGCCGCGAGTCTTTAGCGGCTAGGCCATGAATCCCATGTTGGTGTTCACGAACGCGCCGATGTTCGGGAACACATAGGGCAGGTCGGACTCCGGAATGCCAAACCATCGCGCAAGCGTTGCACCGTACTGCTCGAGCGACGTCGTCGGAATCCAGCGACCCGCGTTGCCAAGATCGTCGGGGCCGCTCAGCGTCTGTGTGGGCACTGTCCCGTAGAAGTCGCCGCCCCTTACCGCACCCCCGATCACAAAGGCATAGTTTCCCCAACCATGGTCCGTGCCCGAGTTCGCTGCGGGCTTGAACGTTCGCCCGAATTCGGAGAGTGTAAAGGTCGTCACGTTATCTGCAATTCCAAGCGCGAAGACAGCATCTTGAAATGCTTTGATTGCCTGCGCCAGATTGCCCAGCAGGTTTTGCTGGGATCCCGCTTGGCCTGCGTGCGTATCGTAGCCTCCCTGTTGCACGTAAAACACCTGCCGCTTCATATGCGTACTAGCGCGACCTTCCATCAATAACGCAATGGTTTTCAACTGACGAGCGACGCTGGTATTGAGGTTCGCGAAAAACGGCGCAACGATCGACGATTTGTTCTGCAATATCGGCAACACAACCGTCGACGCCGCGAGTCCCTCTTCCGAATACAATTGTGCGACGATGTCGTATACGTTGGTCTGGTTCTGCGCAAGGACTTCGCGGAGCGCCGCGTCGCGCAGCGCATCGAACTGGAATTGGTTGTTGCCGCTACTGAAGAGCGTGAAGCCTGGATTTTCGGGAACGGTGAGCGGTACCGATGTTTGACCGGTTGCGAAGGTCCTCAATCCACTGATGGAGATGAGCGGCGGGAACAGTGTGCCAGGATTCGCCGCGCCGAGCTTGTCCGCCAATCGCCCACCCCACCCGACGCGTGTGAAACCTCTGTAGTCGGCACTCTGGAGGGCGAGATCTTGATCTGAGTGCGAAAACAGGTTCGCCGGCCGCGGTGCGCCTTGCGTCTCAAGCCCAGGCTTGGAGGAGGGCTTGACCAGCATCCCCATGTTCGCCACCACCGCCAGTTTTTTCTGATCAAACAGCGTTTTCAGCGGTGCACAGGCCGGATGAAAGCCAAACGGGGTCGACAAGCCGGCCGGCTGAATCGGTTGCAATTGCGCCTGCGGAACATTGATTCCGGATGCAGGCGTGCGGATCGCCGCATAATTGCCGTAGCCCGTGCTGTCCAAACGGATAAGCGTGTTTTCCCCATCGTTACCGCCGGCCAGATTGATGCAAACCAGCGCCTTGTAGTCTGTGGCGCCCTGCGCGAGTGCCACGTTGCGCTCGACGAATCCGAGAAAACCCGACGCCGTCAGCGCCTGCAGCAGACGGCGGCGGGTCGGCGAGGGAATGCGAGGGCGAGTTTTCATTTGCGCCATCATTTCTGCACCTGGTAAGCGACGGAGGAGAGCGTCAGGTTGATCGCGAGCTTTACCCGCCGCAGCGCTTCAGTCGGTGCAATCTTGTTGACGGCATTGACGATGGTTTTGCGCATCGAGGTCCTCATCGTTCCATGCAGGAAGAGCTTGTCCAGTCGTTCGACTAAGACGTTGGCATTCCCGGCATCCGGCAAGAACGAGGACAGTGATGGACTGCGCGTTCCGATGGCATTGGGCACGTACGGCCGTGGTCCCCAGCCGTACAATTCATTCAATGACCATGACTGGTCGACGTTATAAAGCAAGTCGTTGATCTGATTGGAGCGATTCAGAAACTCGGCGGATGTGAAAATTCCGAATTCGGGAGCGGGAATCCCGCCGCCCGCGAGTGTGTAATCGGCCGGGTAGTAGTTGAACACGGTCGGCGCGCTGAACAGGTTCTCTCCGCTTTCGAGGCCGGTGGAAAAAGGACTTGCTCCGTCGGTATTCACGTCAAGCGCGCGGAGCATCGCGGTCCAGAAAAGTGTCGGCTCCCGCAATCGTCCGTACTCGTTGTCGATCTTGCGTGCGCCGCGCGCTTCCGGATCGAGAAGGATTGCACGCGTGACCGCAGCCAGATCGCCGCGCACGCCGCTGCCGTTATTCTTGAATATCGCGGTAACCCGCGCCACGTACTCCGGAGTGGGCGAACTCGTTACTGTTTTCTGGATGAGTTGCTTGCTGATGAAGGGTGGTGTGTTCGGGTGATCGACCAGGGCTCTAATGGCCGCTCGGAACTCCACCATGGCGCCACCGCCTGGAGCCAAGTTGAGGCGGCCCTTGAGCAACTTCTTTTCGGCTTTGTCATGCCACGGATCGAATGGAATCATGTCGCCGATGAAATACACGTCATTTCCCCAGAAATTGGGTGTCTTCCCCGGCCGCGTTGGATAGGTGAACCCGGTCAGGATGCGAGCCAGCGTCTCGATATCCGCCTGCCCGTACGTTGGAATCAATTGTCCCTGGATGTCGAGCTTCGGCGTACCGTCGTCATTGAGTTCATTGACCCCGATCGTGAAGAGCTGCATCAGTTCGCGCGCAAAATTCTCGTTCGGCTTGATGCCGTCATGCTCCGGGACGTTCTTCACCCAAGTCTGAAAATGACCGAGTTGCGGCGACAGCGCGTATTGGATGAGCAGGGCCTCAAACGTGCCCAAAGCGTGACTGCGCAGACGCTGCTGAAATTCTGCGACTGCGTAGGTTTCAAATATGTCGGTCAATACAAAGATTTGGTGCCAGACATGTGCCATGCGCACCCGCAGTTGATCGGGCGCCGCCTTGGACTGCCGGAAGAACTCCCATCCCACCGGGCCCTTACTGAAATGATGCGTGAGGCAGAACTTCTCCGGGGTCACTGGCGGCGTCATGTCGTCCTTGCAGAGGAGCCCCTCGGCTTGCAGATCCCAAAATGGCAGCTGTGTATACCGCGTAACGTCCATTGGTATCTGTTCGTCGAGCCATGCCGCGACTCCCTTTGCCTTCACCTCTTGTACGGCGGCCTCGGTCGGCCCCAGCGTGCTTTGCTCCAGCAGCCGCACGATGTCCGCTTCCAACTCCTCGCTCGTCACCGGCGCGCACATCACCAGACCTTCGAGGATGTCGCCGCGCCTGGTCATTCGCGTGTGCGCCGTGAGGTCCACCGTGAACCGATGATTCGCGTCCGCGATGTTGTCGGTGTAGTAGCTGCGATACACCGGATAGTTGTCACCACAATCGCCGTCGACCGGGATCGGGATATAGAAGGCGATCGCCTCGAACGTCCAGGGCGTAAGCGTCTTCACCTTCGCGCATTCGTTCGCATCGGCGGTGTAGAAGTGGGAGTTGATCCCCTTGCCCGGAGTGCCGAAGAAGCGGCATACCGCGGAGAGCCCAAGTGCGGGATCGGTGAACACGGTGAACTGGCCACCGGTTCGCGTCCAGCCTTTGACATTGGTGCCGGCGTCGAGCGCCGCCGCCTCTTCCGGATAGGCGGTGATGAAGTAATGGCGCAGCGCTGGGTTGTAATACTCGATCGCCGTGCCGAGTCCGGCCCGGGCGCTGCCCGCCGCGAGGACACTGCAAAGTCCCGTAACGAGCGCAACCCACACGAAACCGCGTGCGTAACATGCGGGCCGGCGGCCCACCGAATCTTGCTGCATGGACATCCCCCGTGAGCACTCTCACGCCGACCTACATGGCTCGACGATCCGGGCCGCTGCGACCACTAATAGCACGCGGCGAGTCAGAACTCCAAGCAAAACCCGCTCGTTGCGGTACCTAGAGGTGCGTGTCCCAACGCGCGCATGAGACTGCGCATACTTTGCGCACCACAATCAATAGCGGGTTCAATACTTCACTCTGTCTACGGTTCAGTGGTCGGCGAGGGAGGCACGACCACGGAACTCGTCAATCCCGCCGTAGCGCGACGCGTCGATGTCACGGAACTGCTTCCTTTCGTCGCAGCGGATCTCTCGGTGCCAAGTCGTCCGCGACCTAGCGGCCGATGTTTGGGGACGCCATCGAAGGTGTGAAATCCAAAAATTGACCCAGAGCGACGGATCAGAAAAGACCAAGCGGAGCGCACACTAATGCGCAACTATTTGAATGGATCGGCTCCCCGACTTCGGCTCGAACCAGGGACGTTCGGATTAACAGGCTACCGCGGATTTTTGTGTTTTCAGAAACTTAGCTAAGAATCCGTTCCGCAATTTCTCCAAATTGCAGAGCGTTCACGCCCCGAAGGCGCCGCTAGTGGCATTTTTTGCGGAACGCCATCGGCCTTCTTTGGCGTTCGGATCGCGAGCACAACTGCGCCGAACGCTGCACGACCCTTGATGCCACCATAGCCCCGCCAGAATTCTTGCATCGAACTTGACGGATGGCGGCCGTCGACCCTTCGCAGAAGTCTGCCAGCTCGGAAAGCAGCGGTTCAATTGCGCGATCCCGGCGCGCCGCAGTGAACGACATGTGCGGCAGCGCCGCCCCAGATGCATCGAGCGCCGCCGCGGGAAAGCTGTATCGAAAGTGCCCAGATCGCGGCTGCCGTATCACAACGACTTCAAGAGTTCGACCAGGTCGGCTTTCTGCAGGGTGGTGAGATCGGGTCCGCTTAGCACGTCGGTGAAGTTCGGCGACTGATGGCACGCGGCGCATCCGCCTTCGTCGTGGAACAAACGCTCGCCCCGCTTTGCGGCCCCTCGAATAAAGCTGCCTGCCGGAGGCTCCGGGGTGCGCAAACTCAGTTGATAGGCCAACAGTGCCATATTCAGAGATCTGATTACGCGCGCTGTGCCGAACCGCTGCGTGATCGTATTCACGGGGCAATCGGTGGCGGCATGGAAGCGTCTGTGCGGACTTCAGTTCCATACTGACCGATATGGACTGCAATCCGCTACGACCGGAGTTGGCCAAGAGCAGCCGACACGCCGGACCTGGGCGGTCGAGCGGCCACTACGCATCGGTTTGCACCAAGGGAAGTGGATTTGGACCTGGTGCAGCTCCGTGGACACTTCCTCGTTTCGAAGGAAGGCGTTCCGATGCCCAGTGCAAGACCTATCTTTACTTCGCCGGCCCGCGCGTGCCGCCGAGCGCAGGGAAATCGCCCGGCTCCGGGTTGGGCCTAGCCCGAAGGATCTCGAGCCGCCGCTTCATTCCTTCGATCTCAACGACCTGGCTTGCGATGATCTCCTCGGCGAGCTGGCGCGTGAGCGGATCGCGGCCATGAATCAGCATTAGACGCGCCATCTCGACTGCGCCCTCGTGGTGCGGGATCATCATGGCG
>JBKJSU010000350.1:0-9297 GCA_046594415.1 Casimicrobiaceae bacterium
CTACGAGTGGAATTATCCACGGCAGATGATCGAAATCCGTCTCGCGGAAGCGGCGGGTGGCGTCACGCGCGACCGGCTGGCGCACGACATCTTCACGCGCGAATTCCTGCTGCAGCGGCCGCTGCTGCAGGCGATCGATCCGGCCGATGGCATCGCCCCGGTGCTGCTGATCGACGAACTCGATCGCACCGACGAGCCCTTCGAAGCCTACCTGCTTGAAGTGTTGTCGGATTTCCAGATCTCGATACCCGAAATGGGCGTGGTCCGCGCCGCCGAGCCGCCGGTGGTGGTGATCACCTCCAATCGCACGCGCGAGATTCACGACGCGATCAAGCGCCGGTGCCTTTATCACTGGGTCGACTATCCCGACGCGTTGCGTGAGTTGGCGATCCTGCGGCGCAAATGTCCGCGCGCGCCCGAGAACCTGGCGCGCGAAATCGTTGCGTTCACGCAGCGGCTGCGGTCGATGGACCTCTTCAAGGCGCCGGGCGTGGCGGAAACCCTCGACTGGGCCGAGGCGCTGATCACGCTGGACCGCGTGGCGCTCGACCCGCAGACGATCGGCGACACGCTGGGCGTGTTGCTCAAGTACCAGGATGACGTGGGCGCGCTCACGCCGGAGGTGGCGGCGCGGCTGGTCGCGGAAGTGCAGGCGGAAGGTATCCGGGTTTGATCGTCGCCGGGCCGGTCTCGCGTCACCACGCGATGCTGCTGCCGAAGGGGCGGCTGGCGGAAAATGTGCTGCACTTCGTGCGCGTGCTGCGCGCCACCGGCATGCCGGTAGGCCCCGCCAAAGTGATCGATGCGATCGCGGCGGTGGAAGCCGTGGGACTGTCCAATCGCACCGATTTTCGCGAGGCGCTGGCGGCGGTGCTGGTATCGCGCCACGAGCAGCTGCCGCTGTTCGAACAAGCCTTCGATCTCTTCTGGCGCAACCCGAAGCTGCTGGAAAAAATGGTGGCGGCGCTGCTGCCGCGCGTCTATGGCCGCGTCCCGGAGGAGGAACCTCCGCCGGAGGTGCCATCGCGACTGGCGCAGGCGATGCTGCCCAAGAAGGCGCCCGAAGCGCGTCCCGACGACGAGGACGACGAAGTTGAACTCGACGCGGCATTCACGTTCTCCGCGCGCGAGGTGCTGCAGCAGAAGGATTTCGCGACGATGACCGCCGACGAGGTGGCGCAGGTGAAGGCCATGCTGGCGCGCCTGCGCCTGCCGCTGCCGGCGCGGCCGTTGCGGCGCACGCGCGCGTCGTCCCGTGGCTCGCGGGTCGACCTGCGCGCAACGCTGCGTGGGATGACGGGGGCGGCCGGCGCGGTGGCGCCGCTGGCGTGGCGCGCGCGGGTGCGCCGGCCGCCGCCGCTGGTGGTGCTGTGCGACATCTCGGGGTCGATGGATCGCTACGCGCGGATGCTGCTGCACTTCCTGCACGCGATCACCAACGACGGCCATCGCGTGCATACGCTGGTGTTTGGCACGCGGCTCACCAACATCACGCGCCATCTCGCGCATCGCGACGTGGACGTCGCACTAGCGCGGGTGACCACCGCGGTCGACGACTGGGCGGGCGGCACGCGCATCGGTGCGTCGCTGGAGGAATTCAACCGCCGCTGGTCGCGCCGGCTGCTGGCGCAAAACGCAGTGGTGCTGCTGATCAGCGATGGCCTCGACGCCGACGCGGGCGAAGGCCTGGCCTTCGAGGTGGAGCGGCTGTCGAAGTCGTGCGCGCGGCTGATCTGGCTCAATCCTTTGCTGCGCTATGCGGGTTTCGAGGCGCGGCCAGCCGGCATCCGGGCGATCCTGCCGCATGTCGACGACTTCCTGCCCGTGCACAACGTGGCATCGCTGCGCGATCTTGCCGCGGCGCTGGAAGGGAGGCGCAGCGCGCCTGATGCGGGGGCTGCGGTGGCGAAGTTCACGCGTCCTGCTCCGGCAGCAACAACACGATCAGTACCAGCGTCGAGCAGGTGAGAAACATCGCGGCCTTCTGCTGGCCGTTCCAGATCGTCGACTGCCACATCGTGAACCATTCACCGCCGATGGCGACGAAGCCGATGTAGTACAGCAGGAACACCAGCAGCAGTGCCACGGCAGGCAGTGCCTTGGCGGCGATGAACCTGCGGCGATCGCCACAGGCGGCAAAGAGGTGCCAGGCGCCCGCGAGCAACAGGGCCGCCATCGTCCACTCGGTGGCGATGATGCCCCAGTAACCGAGTTGCTGGAGCGCGGGATTGGTGATCGCGCGATACTTGACCGCATTGTCGGGGAAGACCGTGTCCATTGCCAGCACGTGCTGGACGAAGGCCAGGTTGGAGTCGTAATCGACGATGTTATTGAACGCGATCAGCAACGACCAGAAACCCACGCTGGCCACCATGGTCGACTTGACGATGCGGATCGTATACATGGTTGCCCCTGGTGATGGATCAGGACGTGAGATCGAAGGTGACATGGCCGCGGCCGGCTGCGGCGATGAGCGAGAGTTGCTCGTCGGAATACACGCGTGCGTGCCTGATCGTCAATGCGGCCCCCCACTGGGCGGCGGTTTGCGCCAGCGCGACCAGGTCGGCGTGGGGGATCGTTGCATCGACGATCACGCGACCGCTTGCGCGCAGCAGCGCGAGCGCGGTACGCGCTTCCCGGGAATTGACGTCGTCGGCCATGATGCAGCAACGAAGGTTACTCCACCGTGGCCGACTTTCGCGGTCGCCCGGCGCATGCAGGGTACGTTGGCATTGCAGCGTCGAGCCGGATGGGCGCATCTGCTGCGGCGAGATTGGCAATGATCGCCAACAGTACGGTGCGGGTGACGGCGACGTCATGCGCTGCCACGCCGGCGACGCCGATCGCATTGACTTCCTCCGCCAGCGGCACCAGTGTGCGCTTCAGGGCGCGACCTTTGCGCGTCAGGTACACGTGCACGCTCTTGCGGTTGCCCGGGAGGTGTCGCCGCTCGACGTAGCCGGCACGCTCCATGGCCGTGACGGCGGCAAAGGTGGTGGGCTCCATCACGCCGGCCTGTACGCTCAGCGCCTTCTGCGTCAGTCCATTGGTTGCCCACAGGATGCGCAGGAATTGCCAATGCCCAAACGACACACCATGCACCGCCAGGCGTTCCGCCAGCGCGCGGACGAAGGCCCGCGTTGCATCCTTGACCAGGTGAGCCAGCCGATCGTGCGGCACGGCTTCGCGCCAGTGTTGGAGAATTGCCGCGGATTCGTCGGCGGCCGCCGGCGCGGGCGCGCGGCTCGATGGTCGTGGCACGGTCATTCGCGCACCGCGACCTGCCGGTGCAGCGCCACCGGACCGCCCGACTTTGCCGCGTCGAGGATCGCGATGGTGGCCTCGAGCGTGGCGCATCCCCATGCACCATCGTGGCGTGGCGAAATGCCGTCGACGACGGCGCGCACCAGTTCGTCGATCACTTCGACGCGCGGCACCGAATCGACCGGCACGGCTTCGAAGCGGCGCTGCTCGTCCTCGTAGATCCACACGCCGGTGGGCGTGGGCCGCAGATCGGCGCGCTCGCAACTGGCCAGCACGAAGCCGAAGTGCGGATGGGCCGTCGGGGCATCGCTCGCGGGCGGCAGGTAGGCGGCCCCGCCGTAGTTGTGCGCAATCTTCAGCGCCTCTTCGTTGCTGGCGGCGGCGCGCAGGCGTTTGCGCGCGGCACCGTGCTCGGCGTGCTTCGGCACGCCCATCTCGCCGATGTTGTCCATCATTTCGTCGCCATCGAAACGGCCGTAGCCCGAATACGTAGCAGACGCAAAAGCGCCGTGGGCAAAGCGCAGCAGCGCACTGTACGCGCCTTCGGTGAGGCGGGTGGGGTCCCACGACCCAGTGCATGCATCGATGGTGCTGACGAGGCCGCCGCCGAGCAGGCGCACGATGTCGATCTGGTGCGCGGCCTGACTGAAGATCACTCCGCCGCCAAGCGGCGTCGACAGTTCCTCGGGGCGCCGCGGGCGATACAGGTAGTCGGTGGCGTAGGCGGCCTGCACCATGCGCACCCGGCCGAACGCGCCGCCGGCGATCAGCGCGCGGGTGCGCGCGATGGGCGCGTCAAAGCTGTGGCTGGGGCCCACGATCAGCATGCGGTTGGCAGTTTTTGCCGCGCCGGTCATCGCGTCGCACTCGGCCACGGTCAGCGCCATCGGCTTTTCGACCAGGACGTGCTTGCCTGCCTCCAGCGCCATGCAGGCGTGGGCCGCATGCATCTGATGCGGCGTTGCCACATAGATCACGTCGACATTCGGCGCGGCGCACAGCGCGGCGATATCGCGATAGCCGATGCCGCCGAAGTCGCGCTCGAATTGCGCGACGGCAGCATCGTGCGGATCGGTAGCCGCGACCAGACGCACCCGCGTCTCGCGCAGGAAGGTCGGCAGCATCAGCGTGAAGGCGCGGCCGAGTCCGGCCACGCCTACGCGCAAGGGCGGGGAGCCTGAGGTCATCGCGTCAGAGGTCCAGCACTACGTCGCCCGAGCGGGCCCGCGAGACGCACACCATGATCCGGTCGGCGCGTTCGGTGTCGCTCAGCACGAAATCGCGATGCTCGACGTCGCCGCTGACGAGGCCGGTGCGGCAGGAGCCGCAGCTGCCGGCCTCGCACGAGCTGCGCACAGCATGGCCATGGGCGCGCAGCGTTTCAAGAATCGAACGATCTGCCGGAACCTCGAGGCGAATCCCCGAGCGGGCGAGGACCACCGCGAACGGACGATCGGCCTGCCGCGCGGCGGCATCGACGCCGAAGCTCTCGAAATGCACCGATCCGAAAGGCCAA
Source organism: Casimicrobiaceae bacterium (assembly GCA_046594415.1). Taxonomy (GTDB): domain Bacteria; phylum Pseudomonadota; class Gammaproteobacteria; order Burkholderiales; family Casimicrobiaceae; genus VBCG01. The sequence continues at coordinate 4,781 of JBKJSU010000350.1, forward strand.
TGGCCGCTCATGTCGCGCACGGCGTCCATCAACGCGCGCGGGCCGCAACAGTGGATGTGGGCGCCGGTGGGTTTCTCCAGCAGCGGCCAGAAGTCGAAGGTGCGCGCCGGGTCGCCGTCGTCGTGGTGAAAATGGACGCGGCCCGCGAAGCCCGGCGCCGTGAGTTCCGCCGCAAATGCCGCGTGCCCGGCACTGCGGGTGCAGTAGTGCAGGTCGAAGGGCGGTCCGCCAATGGCTGCGAGATGCCGCAGCATCGACATGATCGGCGTGATGCCGATGCCGCCGGCGATGAACAGGAATTTCTTCGCGCGCGGATGCAGCGCGAACTCGTTTTCCGGCGCCGCCACCGGCAGCCGTGAGCCCACCACCAACCGATCGGTCATCGCGATCGAGCCGCCGCGCCCCTGCGCGTCGCGCTTGACGGCGATTTCGTAGCGATCGGCTTCCGCCGGATCATTGCAGAGCGAATAGCGGCGCAGCGATCCGTCGGGCGCGCGCACGGGGAGGTGCGCACCCGGGTCGAATGCGGGCAATGCAATGCCCTCGGGATGGCGCAACTCGAAGCGCACGATGTCCGTCGCCAAGGCGTCGACCGCAGTGACGGCGAGATCGGTGAAAGCGCGCTGCTCCGGGTTTTCGTCCAACTTCGTCCCTTGTGTCGTTCGATCGCAGCGGAGCGCAGCAGGGGCGCAGGGGTGCCTTTGCAGGCGCGCCCGATCTGCCGTAATCTTAGAGACCTAAGTATCCGGATGCAACCCGCGCCGCGTCGAGGCCCGCCCATGCTGACCCCAGAAGAGAACGAATTGCTGTGCCGCGTCGAAGGTAACGCGCCGATGGGCCAGATGATGCGCCGGCATTGGCTGCCCGCGTGCCTCACCGAGGAAGTGGCGGAGCCCGACGGCGATCCGGTGCCGCTGCGCCTGCTGGGCGAGGATCTCGTCGCGTTCCGCGATTCCGATGGGCGCGTCGGCGTGATGGACCGCTACTGCCCGCACCGGCGCGCGTCGCTGGTGCTCGGCCGCAACGAGGACTGCGGGCTGCGCTGCCTCTACCACGGATGGAAAGTGGACGTGGAGGGCAACGTGGTCGAGATGCCCTCGGAAGCCGCCGGCAGCTGCCTCGCGCAAAAGGTGAAGCACACGGCCTATCCCACGCACGAGCATGGTGGCTTCGTCTGGGTATACATGGGCGCAGCAGAGACCATGCCCGCGTTTACGCCGCCGCCGTTCGCGCCTACGCCGGACGCGCGGCTGGCCATCGTCAAGATCGCCGTCGATTGCAACTGGGCGCAGATCCTGGAGGGCGCGATCGACTCCGCGCACAGCTCGACGCTGCACTCCACGGACATGACGCCGGCACGCGTCGACAGTGCCAAGGCAACGTCCTCCGTGTGGCTGCGGCCGTCCACCGACAAGGCACCGCGGCTGGTGGTGGAGGCCACCGACTACGGCTTCAAGTACGCGGCGCTGCGCCGGCCCATCGTCAATGCTGCCGCCAACGACTATGTGCGGATCTCGGTGTTCGTGGCGCCGTGCACGGTGCTGATCCCGCCCAACAATCTCTACAATGTGGCCAACATCAACGTGCCGATCGACGACACGCACACGATGTTCCACTTCATCGCCTGGACGCCCACTGCGGCAGGCGCCGTCGACCAGGAAGGCTGGCGCAAATTCTGTCACGCGCAGGTGGGCATCGATGTCGACCACGAGTGGCGACATCTGCGCACGCTGGGCAACCGGTACAAGCAGGACCGGCAGGGGATGAAGCTTGGCAATTTCACGGGCATCCCGGGCATTCCCAACCAGGACATCGCGATGTGGGAAACCATGGGGCCGATCGCCGACCGCACGCGGGATCGCCTCGGGGCATCCGATCTTGCCATCGTCGAGTTCCGACGGGTCATGGTGGGTGCGGCCAGGCATTTCGCCGAGGGCAGCGTGGCACTGGGCGCAAGCGTACCGCGCACGGCGCTTCGTTCGTTCGAGGGGGTCGTTCCCAAGGGCACCGACTGGCGCACGCTGGGCGACACCGCCCCCACGAATCGACAGATGGAGCCGGACCCCGCGTGAGCCGCCGGGTCGCGTATCCTCACGGCTGCAATCACCCTGTAGGCACATGCAACCTTGATGCGTGGCCGCTACGCTTGAGCACGAGGAGCCCACGATGAAAACTTCCGCAATGCGCCGACGAGCGCTTATTGCATTGGTGCTGCTGGCAGGTGTGGCGACCAGCGCCGCGCCGGTGATGGCGCAGGCGCCGTACCCAACCAAGCCCATCCGGTTCATCGTGCCGTACGCGGCCGGCGGGCTGCCCGACACCGTCGCACGACTCGTTGCGCAGCGGCTGTCCGAGCGCCTGGGGCAGTCGGTGATCGTCGACAACCGGCCCGGCGGCAACGGCGGCCTGGCGGCTGGCGTGCTGACGTCCGGACCGGCGGACGGCTATTCGTTCCTCGTGACCGACGGATCGATGCTGTCGATCAATCCGCTGCTCTATGCCAAGCTTTCCTACGACCCAAAGAGTTTCATGCCGGTGGCGCTGATCGCGCGGGCACCGCTCTTCCTGGCGACGAATCCCAAGGTGCCAGTGTCGAACCTGGCGGAATGGACGGCGTACGTGAAGTCGAAGCCGGGTGAACTCAACTATGGCTCCTCGGGCATCGGCAGCACGCACCACCTGACGATGGAGTCGCTCAAGGCATCGCTTGGCCTCGACATCAAGCACATTCCGTTCAAGGGTACGGGGCAATCGGTGCCGGCCCTGGTGGGCGGGCAGGTGGAGATGCTGTTCTCGGCCTATCCGTCGCTGGTGGGCTTCGTCAAGGACGGCCGCGTCAAGCTCATCGCCACCAACAGCGCGCAGCGCTCGGCACAGGCGCCCGACGTTCCGGCCGTCGCCGAAGTCGTGCCCGGATTCGATTTCGCGCCAATCGTGGGGATCCTCGCGCCGGCGGGTACTCCCGCGGCGATCATCGCCCGGGTTGCAGCCGAGACCATCGCCATCACGAAGCAACCCGATGCGATTGCCGCGATGGCCGCCGCCGGCATCGATCCGGTGGGCGGTGGCCCCGAAGATTATGCGCGCGCGATCGCCAGCGAGAACGAGCGCATGGCCGCGGCGGTGAAGGCCGCCGGCCTCAAGCCGGAATGAGGGCGGGAATGCCTGCATCGCCGTCCGCGCGCAAGTGCATCCGATGACGCGCCTGGCGCTCACCTTCGGCTGCTGGAACTACGACCGCACGCGCGCGCTGGCCGACGGCACCATCGTGCCCGATGGCATCGATCTCAACTACCTCGACATGCCGGTGGAGGAGACCTTCTTCCGGATGCTGCGGCACCAGGAGTTCGATGTTGCCGAGCTGTCGCTGTCGTCGTACACGGTATCGCTGTTCCGCGAGCCGCAGCCCTTTGTTGCGATCCCGGTGTTCCCATCGCGCTTTTTCCGCCATTCGTGCATCTACGTCAATGCGGCCTCGGGCATCCGCACCGCCAAGGATCTGATCGGCCGCCGCATCGGCAATCCGGAGTACCAGATGACGGCGCCGGTGTGGGTTCGCGGCATCCTGGCCGATCACTACGGCGTGCCGGTGGACAGCGTGACGTACGTGACCGGTGGCGAGGAAACGCCGGGGCGCTCGGAGAAGCTGAAGCTCGATCTGCCGCCGTCGATCCGCGTGGAGCGCATCGGTCCCGAACAGACGCTGTCGCAGATGCTGCGCGACGGCGAGATCGACGCGCTGTACACCGCGCGCGCGCCGTCGTCGTTTCGCGCGGGGGATGATCGCGTGGTGCGGCTTTTTCCCGACTATCGCGAAATTGAGCGCGATTATTTCCGCAGTACCGGCATCTTTCCCATCATGCACACGATCGCGCTGCGTCGCGACGTCTACGAGGCCCATCGCTGGATCGCGCAGTCGCTGCAGAAGGCATTCATCCAGGCACAGGCGCGCACTTACGCAGACCTCAAAGAGTCCGCCGCGCTGAAGGCCATGCTGCCGTGGCTCAATCATCATGTGGAAGAGGCCATCGCCGAAATGGGCGAGGACTACTGGCCCTATGGGTTCGAGCGCAATCGCGCGACGCTCGATACATTCCTGCGCTACCACTACGAACAGGGTCTGTCGAAGCGGCGGCTGGCGCCGGAGGAGCTGTTTGCACCGGAAAGTCTCGAGGCGTTCCGCATATGAACGCTGCGCGAGGCTGAAGCCTCGCCTACACGCAGGCTATGAACGCTGCGCGAGGCTGAAGTCGCGCGTGCGGGCAAGGTGTGATGGGACGGGTTTGGTAGGATGTTGCACCAGGCGCCGTTTCATTCGCGCCGCAGGAGCCACCACGCATGGAAATGACCAACACACGCATCGTTCCCGCGCCGCCCGCCGCGGTGTGGGCGGCGCTCAACGACCCGGAGGCGCTCAAGGCCGCCATTCCCGGCTGTGAGTCGATGGAGCGCGTGGGCGAGGACGAGTGGCGCGCTACCGTGGCAGCCAAGGTCGGTCCCGTCTCGGCGCGGTTCTC
>JBKJSU010000536.1:0-7549 GCA_046594415.1 Casimicrobiaceae bacterium
ACGTTCGCCGTGTGTCCCAACGTCAACGTGAAGATCTCCGGGTTGGGCCAGGGCGGCCAGCCGTGGACCGCGGCGGCCAATGGCGACATCGTGCGCACGGTGATCGATCTCTTCAGCGTCGACCGCTGCATGTTCGCCAGCAATTTTCCCGTCGACAGCCTGTGCGCCACGTTCCCGACGATCTTCAACGGCTTCCGCGAGATCGTGCGCGATCTTTCCCCGGCGGAGCAGCAGGCGCTGTTCCGTGACAACGCCATTCGAATCTACGCGATGCCATGAGCGAACTACGTCCCCGTATCGGTTATGTCGGCGTCGGCCTGATGGGCCTGCCGATGGTCAAGCGTCTCCTCTCGCTCGGGTATGCCGTGCGCGCCTTCGACATCCTGCCGGCGCAGGTGCGGGCCGCGGAGTTGGCCGGCGCGCGCGCTGCCACCTCACCCGCGGACGCCGCGCGCGATTGCGACATCGTGCTGCTGAACCTGCCGACCACCGAAGCCGTCGAGCAGGCGGTGTTCGGCGCCAATGGCGTGGCAAGCGCATTGGCGCCACCACAGCTGGTCCTCGATTTTTCCACCGTGAAGGTCGACCAGGGTCGTGCCTTCGCAGCGAAGCTGCTCGAGAAGGTGGGGTGCCGGTGGGTGGATGCGCCAGTGTCGGGCGGCCCGCCCGCATCCGGCGCGGGCACGTTGACGGTGATGGCAGGGGGTGAAGCCGACGACATCGCGCGCGTGACGCCGTTGCTGCAGGACCTGGCCAGCCGCTTCACCCACATGGGCCCCGTGGGCGCCGGGTTGGTCGCGAAGATGATCAACCAGCTGATCGTCGGCTGCACGCACGCCGTGCTGGCCGAGGCGCTGCTGCTGGCGGAAGCCGCGGGCATCGACGCTGCGCGCGTTCCCGAGTGCCTGGCCGGGGGCCATGCCGACGGCACGCTGCTGCAGCGCCTGTATCCGCGGATGGCGCAGCGCGATTTCGCGCCGCAAGGCTATGCGCGCCAGCTATTGAAGGATCTCGAGATGGTCAACGAATTCGCCGGTGGCCTGAAGGCGCCGGCCCCGATGACGGGCGAGGCACTTTCGTTGTACCGGATGTTGATTCACCAGGGCTTCGCCGAGCTCGACACGTCGGCGGTGTTCAAATTGTACGAACGACCATCGCGAAGTTGAATGGGGCATTCCGTAGGCGAGGCTGAAGCCTCGCCTACGGAAGCTGCAGAGAAACATGCTCGATAACCGAAGGAGAAAACGCAATGCAAACCAGGATTCGCACGATGCTTTCGATCTCCGCGGCCGTTGTCGCCGCGACGTTGCTGGCCGCGCCACTGGCGCACGCGCAGATCAAGATTCGCTACGCGCACGTTGGCGTCGCCAACGCACCGCAGACGCTCTATGCCGATGAAGTGGCGAAGCTCGTCAAGGAGCGCACGAACGGCCGCGTGGAAATCCAGGTATTCCCCAATTCGCAGCTGGGGGGCGTTGGCGAGATGGTGGACGGCATCAAGTCGGGCGCCATCCAGATGGGCCATCACGATTTTGCCTCGCTCGGCAAGATCGTTCCCGACACTGCGGTGTTCAATACGCCTTTCGTCTATCGCGACGCCGGGCACAGCCTGCGCGCCACCGACGCGCGCACGTCGCCGGCACTCGTCAAGATCAACCAGCAGCTGGTGGAGAAGGGCAACATGCGCATCATCGGCAGCTTCTTCCAGGGTACGCGGGAGCTGACGTCCAAGGAAAAAGTGCTGTCGCCAAAGGACATGGCCGGCAAGAAATATCGCGGCGTGCCGGTGAAGCTGTGGTCGTCGATGCTGACCGGCATGGGCGCAGTGGCTACCCCGGTGGAAGTGTCCGAGCTCGCGACCGCATTGGCCACGGGCCTGGTGGTGGGACAGGAGAATCCGCTTCCCAACATCTACAACCTGAAGCTCTACGAAGTGCAGAAGTACGTGATGATGACCAACCACATGCAGTCGGTGCTGTCGGTCTTCGTCAACGAGAAGGCGTGGCAAGCCATCCCGGCCGCGGACCGCAAGATCATCGAGGACACGATGGCCGAAGTGGGCGCGAAGACACTCGACTGGGACAAGCAGACCGCCGCCAAGTATCGCGCCGATCTCGAAGCCAAGGGCATGGTCTTCATCGAGGAGAAGGACGGTCTCGACGTGGCGGCATTCCAGAAAGCGGTGCTGGGCCAGGTCAACAAGGACTTCCCCGAGTGGACCGGCTACATCGAGCAGATCCGGGCGGTAAAGTAGGCGCGCGCTGATGCGCGCGCCAACGGCAGTTGCGCAATTCCCGCGGGCAAAGCCCTTGGGAATTGCCGGCAAAATCACTACGCGGCTGGAATCACGATGAAACTGCTCAACGGTCTGCGTGCCGCGGTGCGCTGGATGTGCCTGGCCCTCCTGGCAGCGCTCATCATCACGCCGCTCGCGCAGATCGTGATGCGCGGCGTCTTCAACGTGCCGATGGCTGGCGCGGAGGAGCTGGCGCGCTATTTCCTGATCGCGCTCACGTTCATCGGCGGGGCCTACGTGACACAGCAGGGCGGGCAGATCCGGATGGAGGAGATGCAGGCCGTGATTGCGCCCCATCCGCGCTGGCTGCTGCAGCTTGGCATCGAGGTCTCGGGCATCGCGATGTTCGGCGTGATGCTGACGGCGGGTGTCATCACCATTGCCAACAACCTCAACAACCAGACGGCCACGCTGGAAATGCCGTTCTGGCTGTTCATGGGGCCGCTGGTCGTGGGGACGTTGTTGCTGGTGGTCGAGACGGCAGCCATGTTCATGCATACATGGAAGCGGCGCCGTCCCGAAGACAAACAGACAGTCCTCACCTGACGGGAAACGGAACATGGAAGGTTTTCTCGTCGTCCTGGCATTCGTCGCGCTCTTCGTGCTCGGCTTTCCGGTCGTGCTGGCGATCGGCATTCCCTGCATTGTCTACATCTTTGCCAATGGCCTGCCGATCGACCTGATCGCGCAGCGCACGTTGTATGCGCTTGATTCGTTCCCGCTGGTGGCTGTGCCGGTGTTCCTGTTCGTGGGCAGCCTGATGAACAGCGCGGGGATTTCCAAGTACATCTACCGGTTCGCCGATACCGCGGTGGGCCGCATGCCCGGCGGGCTGGCGCAGGTCAACATCTTCGGCAGCCTGATCTTTGCCGGGATGTCGGGCTCGGCGCTGGCCGACATCGGCGGCATCGGCCGCATCGAAATCGATGCGATGCGCGAGAAAGGCTTCAAGCCGGCGTTTGCGGCCGCGGTGACCAGCTCGTCGGCCATTGTCGGCCCGATCTTTCCGCCGTCGATTCCGCTGATCATCTACGGCACCGTCACCGGCGTGTCGGTGATCCAGCTGTTGCTGGGAGGCATCCTGCCCGGCCTGTTGTGCGTGGTCATGCTGATGCTGATGACCGGCTGGCTGGCGGTCCGGCGCGGCTACCCGCGCTCGCCGCGCTGGCCGAGCCGCGCCGAACTGTGGCGCGATTTCAAGCCGGCGTTTCCGGCTATCGTTGCGCCGGTGATCCTGATCGCCGGGATGCTGCTGGGCTTCTTCACGCCGACGGAGATCGCGTCGGTAACGGTGGCGTATGCGATCCTGATCAGTGCGCTCTTCTATCGCGAGCTGACGGTGAAGGGCTTGCTCGACGCAGCGTTTGAAACCATTCGCGCATCGGCCGGCATCCTGCTGATCGTGGCGGTGGCGGCGCTGTTCGGCTGGATCCTGTCGGTGGAGCAGGTGCCGCAGAAGCTCACCGGCGTGCTGCTGTCGATCTCGACCAATCCCAACGTGCTGCTGCTGATCGTCAATTGCCTGCTGATCGTCGTGGGGATGTTCCTCGACAGCACCACGGCCATTCTGGTGATCGCGCCGATCATCGCCAAGCCGCTCGTGATGGCCGGCGTGGATCCGGTGCATCTCGGCATGGTGGTGGTCTTCAACCTGATGATCGGCTTGCTCACGCCGCCGATGGGACTCGCGTTGTTCCTGGTGGCCGACATCGCCAAGGTGACGATGAAGGACGTGCTGCTGGAGATGATGCCGTATTACGTGCCGTTGCTGGCCACGCTGCTCATCATCACCTACGTGCCCGGCATCACGACGTGGCTGCCCACCTGGGCGCTGGCGAACTGACCGACATTGAACTGGAGATTGCGTTGAACGCAACCGCATCCGCGCGACCGACGATCGCGCTCGCGATGGGCGACCCGGCGGGGGTGAGCCCGGAGTTGACCGCCAAGGTGGCGGCGCTCGAGGACGTGCGCAAGGTCGCGCGGCTGGTGGTGATCGGCGACAAGCGCGTATTCGACGCGGGCGCGGTCATCGCGGGTGTCCAGGTGGACTTCGTCGTCATCGGACGCGCCGACGCGATTCCGCCGGGTGCTGCGGCCGTGTTCATCGACTTGGCACACCTCGATCCGGCGACGATCGAGCGCGGCGCCGCCACGAAAGCGGGCGGCGCCTTCGCGCTGGCCAATTACCGGCATGCGCTCGAACGCGTAGCGGGTGACGAGGCGCAGGCAGTCTGCTTCACCCCATTCAACAAGCAGGCGATGCGGATGGCCGACGCCAACTACGACGACGAAATCGGCTTTACCGCAGGCGTGCTCGGCACCACGGGGCCGGCCACCGAATTCAACATCCTCGAGGGCCTCTGGAACGCGCGCGTCACGTCGCACGTGCCGATGGTCGACATGCCGAAGTTGTTGACCGTCGACGGTATCGTTCGCGCGCTCGAGTTGACCACGGCCGCATTGCAGGCTGCGGGTTTCGTGCCCCCGCGCATTGCGGTGGCGGCACTCAATCCGCACGCCGGCGACGGCGGCAATTTCGGCCGCGAGGAAATCGACGTCATCGCGCCGGCCGTGAAGGCGGCGCAGGCGAAGGGTATCGGCTGCGAAGGCCCGTTTCCCGCCGATACGGTGTTTGTGCGCGCGCGTCGCGGCGACTACGACGCGGTGCTGACGATGTATCACGACCAGGGCCAGATCGCGATGAAGCTGATGGGCTTCGATCGTGGCGTCACGCTGCTCGGCGGCTTTCCGTTCGCAATCTGCACACCGGCGCACGGCACGGCCTACGACATTGCCGGCAAGGGCGTGGCCAACATCGGCGCTACGCGCGCTGCCGTGCTGCTGGCGGCATCGATGGCGATGCGGCAGTAGGCGCCGCGGTTCGGCGTCATCGGCGCCAGGAACCCTCGCGGCGCCAACGCCAGTTTCGGGACCCTCACCCCGCGGTGACCCCTGAAACAGGCGTTTGTCTTACAGCGGGTTAGGTTCGCAACCGACCATACGACCTCTTTGTCCTCCTGCATGATGTTCGATCCCGACATCGGATCGACTAATGGAGGCAGAAGTGATTCAGATTCGCAAGGGGCAGGCGCCCGCCCCGCTCGAGCGGGCGCAATTCAATGTCCGGTTTCGTGCCTCGTTCATTGATCCGGCGTTCCGCACCGAAGAGCCGTCGATTGCGCGGCTGGAAGAAATTGCCTGGCACGCCTACGCCGAGGGCCGGAAGGCGCCGATAACGCAGCGGGCCGGCCCGGGATACGCCGATCCGGACTACCAGCTTTCAACCGAATGGGTTGCCACGAAGCAGCGCATCGCCGACGCGCAGGTTCGCTTCGCCGATCCGACGGCGCAATCGCGCGTTCTCCTGATCTGCGGGTCGGCGCGCAACGACGGCACCTGTCCCGGCGAAATCTCCAAGACCTTCCGCTTGCTCGGCCTCGCGCGTGAAGTGCTGGAGCAGGAGGATATCGACGTCGATGTGCTCGATCTCAGCCTGCTTACGTCGGAATACGGACTGAAAATCCACCCCTGCAAAGGTTGCGTGTCGACCGCCATGCCGCTGTGTCACTGGCCCTGCAGCTGTTACCCCAATCACGCGCTGAACCAGACCAACGACTGGATGGCCGATATCTACGAGCGCTGGACGGCCGCCCATGCGGTGATCATCGTTTCGCCGGTGTATTGGTATCAGAGCCCGAGTCCCCTCAAATTGATGATCGATCGCCTGGTGTGCGCCGATGGCGGCAACCCCGACCCGACGTCGACCGGTGGCAAGAAGCCTGACCAGGCCAAAGAGCTCGAAATGGCCGGATGGAATTACCCGCAGCATCTCGCCGGCCGGGCCTACGGGCTGATCGTGCACGGCGATGTTGCCGGCATCGAAGATTCGCGTCGCGGCTTGTCGGAATGGCTCGACTGGATGGGCTTCATCGACGCCGGCGCACTGTCGCGCCTGGATCGGTTCATCGGCTACTACGAACCTTACGCCACCAGTCACGAGGCGCTGGACCGGGATGAACCCGTGCAGGAGGAGTCCCGCAACGTCGCGCGCGCGGTGGCCAAAGCTGTCGTCGAATTGCGCGCGGGTCGGCTGCAGGCGGTGCAACCGACACTGTCGCGACCCCGTCCAAAGTAATTTGCCTGCATCGTCGATGCAGCAGGGACCGACGTGAGGCAACGTAGCTGCAATGTCCAACACCGCCGGATGCGTGAAAGGTATGTTCGCGCGTCCAGCGCTGCACTCCATCGCTCCTGAAAGATGACCGTGGCCCCAATCAAGATCGCAGTGATCGTCGGCAGCCTCCGCCGCGAATCAAACAACCGCAAGCTGGCCAATGCCGTCGTCCGGCTTGGACCGTCCGACTTCACGTTCACGCAATCCGCGATCGGCGACCTGCCCCTGTACAACCAGGATGACGACACCAACCAGGCCGCGTCGGTGTTGCGCTTCAAGGAAGAACTCGCTGCGGCGCAAGGCGTGTTGTTGGTCACCCCGGAATACAACCGCTCGGTGCCTGGCGTATTGAAGAATGCCATCGATCACGGTTCGCGACCCTCGGGCAAGAGCTCGTGGGCGCGCAAGCCGGTGGGCATCATGGGCGCCTCGCCCGGCGCCGTCGGCACCGCGGCGGCACAGCAGCACCTGCGCAACATCCTGGCGACGCTTGACATGCCGACGCTGGGCCAGCCGGAGGCTTTCGTTCTGGTGAAGGAAGGTCTTTTCGACGAAGCGGGTAACATTGGCGACGGAAGCAGGAAATTCCTGCAGGGTTGGATGGACCGCTATGTCGCGTGGGTCAAGTTGCACGCCGCATGAGCAGCATCCAGGCAATGCCGGCCGTCAACGCGGTCCGGTTCTCGGGGAAACCAGTGCGCGGCCACGCCGAACGACATCGCACCGCATGCATCGGCTGGCTGCGCGCGGCCGTGCTGGGTGCCAATGACGGCATTGTCTCCACCGCCAGCCTGATCGTCGGTGTCGCGGCAGCCAGTGCTACCCAAAGCAGCATCCTCCTGACCGGTATCGCGGGCTTGGTGGCCGGCGCCATGTCGATGGCCGCCGGCGAATACGTTTCGGTGCACTCGCAGGCCGATACCGAGAATGCCGATCTTTCACGCGAGCGCGCGGAGATTGAGGCGGATCCGGAAGCGGAACGGCGGGAGCTGACGGCCATCTATGTCGGTCGCGGACTCGATCACGATCTGGCGGAGCAGGTTTCCGCACAATTGATGCTGCACGACGCGCTGGGC
>JBKJSU010000082.1:0-2843 GCA_046594415.1 Casimicrobiaceae bacterium
GTGAGCTCGAGCGTGTAGGCCGAATAGCTCTGGGCCAGCACGACACCGTTGCGGTCGGTGATCACGCCCCGGTTGGGGACGATGGGCACGACGGCGATGCGGTTGGATTCGGCCAGCGTCCGGTAGTGCTCGTGCTGCACCACCTGCAGGTAGAAGAAGCGGCCGAAGAGTCCGGCGAAGGCCAGCAGTGCGAAGCCGCCGGCCACGATCAGGCGCCGGCGAAACAGGAACAGCTCGCGCTCGGAGTTGCGGACTTCCGGTGCGCCGAACGCGCGACTGCTGTCGTAGCCGCTGCGCCGTTTGCCGAAGAGGCGACGCGCCATCAGCGCTCTCCCGGCGAGCGCGTGGGGCGCTGCGGCCACTGCAGCAGCATCGACAGCAGCGGCCACAACAATGCGCCGACAATGGGCGACACGATGTAGGTCCAGCGCGGCAACGGCGCACCGCCGACCACGCGCACCAGCAGCACGATGGCGGCGCAGACCAGCAGCAGCACCCCCACCTGCGGGGCCTGCTGCCACAGTGGAAAGCGCTGCACGCGGCGGCGGAAATATTCGGCGCCGGAGGCGAGCACCGCGGAGGCGAGCGCGTGCTGGCCGAACACGGTGGCGTCGCCGACGTCCATCACGAGGCCCAGCAGCCATGCCACGCCCACGCCGACGTAGCGCGGTTCCTGGATGCACCAGTAGAGGATCACCAGGGCCAGGAAATCGGGACGCAGCATCAGCGTCAATCCGGTCGCCGGCGCGACGTTGCCGAGGAACCCCAGGAAGAACGTGAGCAGGATGAACCAGGGGTTCACCGAGCGCAGGATCTCCTCCGGCCGGGACGAACCAAAGGTCGAGGCGCGAGGATAGTTCACGCGCTGCCTCCCGCCCGGGGGCGACGCGCGCCGGGAACGCGGGCGGGGTTCATCCGCACGTCATCCGCCCCGACGGCCCTTGCCGCGGCCGGTCTTCTTCTCGGCGTTGGCATCGACCGGATCTTCCGGCCGCGACATCTGGGCCGCGCTTTCACCCAGCACCAGCAGGAAGCTGCTGCGATCCGCGCCGGCCAGCGGCCGCGCGGTGATGCGCGCAAAGACCTGTCCGGTTTCGCGCTCCACGGTTTCGACCTGCGCTACGGCAAGGCCCGGCGGATAGGTGCCGTCGATGCCGGACGTATACAGCTTGTCCTTGGGCCGGATGTCGGCCGACGGCGCCATGAAGCGCAACTCCGGCGGGCGCCCGGCGCCGGCGCCGAAAAACACGCTGCGCACGCCGCTGCGCTCCACGCGCACCGGTACGGCGTGATCCTTGTCCGTCACGAGCGTGACCTCGGCCATCATGGGGAAGACGCGTGTGACCTGCCCGACGACGCCAAGTTCATCGATCACTGCTTCGCCGGCCTTGATGCCTGCATCGGTGCCGCGATTGACGAAGATCTTTTGCGTGAAAGGATCGCGCCCGGTGTAGAGGACTTCCACCGCCGTGGCGCTTCCGGGGTAGCGCCCGCGCATTTCGAGCAACGCCCGCAACTTGGAATTTTCGTCGCGCAGCGCGGCAAAGCCCTGCACGGATGGCGCGACGGCCACCAGCTCCTGTTTCAGGCCGGCGTTGTCGTCGGCGAGCGTGCGCTTGGATCCGAAATAGGCGGCGACCCAGCCCACGGCTTCGCCGGGCATCTGCACCGCGCGCTGCAGCGGATAGAGCACCACGACCGCTACTTGGCGAATGCCTTCGAGATAGCGATAGCGCGTGTCCGCGAACATCAGCGCAATCGACAGGAGACCGAAGAACGCGAGCCGGGTTAGTGGGGTGAGCCCGCGGTGGAAGAACGGCGGCGGATCGGCGGAGACGTGCCGGATCGTGCGCACCGGTTCAGTCCGACGTGAAGATCGTGTGCAGCTTCTCCATGTTCTCGAGCGCCTTGCCGCAGCCGCGCACCACGCACGTCAGCGGATCTTCGGCGACGATCACCGGCAGCCCGGTCTCCTCCATCAGCAACCGGTCCACGTCGCGTAGCAGCGCGCCGCCGCCGGTCAACACCATGCCACGCTCGGCGATGTCGGCACCCAGTTCGGGGGGGGTGCGCTCGAGCGCGCTCTTGACCGCCGACACGATGCTGTTGAGCGGGTCGGTGAGGGCCTCGAGGATTTCGTTGGACGATACGGTGAAGCTGCGCGGAATGCCTTCGGCCAGGTTGCGGCCCTTGACTTCCATTTCCTTGACCTCGGACCCGGGAAACGCGGAGCCGATGGTTTTCTTGATCGTCTCGGCGGTGGTTTCGCCGATCAGCATGCCGTAGTTGCGGCGGATGTAGTTGACGATGGCCTCGTCGAACTTATCGCCGCCCACGCGCACGCTGCCGGAGTAGACCATGCCGCCCAGCGAGATCACGCCCACTTCGGTGGTGCCCCCGCCGATGTCGACGACCATCGAGCCGGTGGCCTCGCCCACGGGCAGATCGGCGCCGATGGCCGCGGCCATCGGTTCCTCGATGAGGTAGACCTTGGAGGCACCCGCGCCCAGCGCGGACTCGCGAATGGCGCGGCGTTCGACCTGCGTGGAGCCGCAGGGAACGCAGATGATGATGCGCGGCGATGGCGAAAAAAGGCGCGAATCGAGCACCTTCTTGATGAACTGCTTCAGCATCTGCTCCGTCACCGTGAAGTCGGCGATGACGCCGTCCTTCATCGGACGGATGGCGGTGATGTTGCCCGGCGTGCGGCCCAACATCTGCTTGGCCGCGAGCCCGACTTCCTGGATCACCTTCTTGCCGTTGGGGCCGCCTTCCTGGCGGATGGCGACAACCGACGGCTCGTTCAGGACAATCCCCTTGCCACGCACGTAAATCAGCGTGTT
>JBKJSU010000158.1:0-3673 GCA_046594415.1 Casimicrobiaceae bacterium
AATCGCCAGGTCGACCGGGTGTTCGAGCCCGCGATGAGCCGCGAGCGCGCCGCCGAGTTGACGGCGGGATGGCACAAGGCGGTGAGCCGATCGAAAGCGTGGGCGTGATGGCACTCACGCCGTGAGCGGCTACGATCCGCTCGAGGAAGCGAATCACCTGATCGACCACGGCAATCAGCTTGAGGATGCGGGTGACCTTGTCACTGCCCTCGAGCGCTACCAGCAAGCAGCGACGCTGGCCCCGGACCTTCCGCGGTGCCACCTCAACCTCGCCAATATCTACGGGCGCCTGGGGCGCCACGCCGAGGTCGTCCCGGCAATCCAGCGCGCCATCAACCTCGATCCTTCGTACGCGCCATCCCATTTCAATCTCGGGCTGCACCATGCTGCCGTCGGCCAGTTCGAGGAGGCCGCACAAGCGCTGCGCGCGGCTCTCGCGCTGGATGCGCACTTCGCGCACGCGGCGATCGCGCTGGCCAATGTGCTTGAAGTTCAACACGCCGAGGTGGAGGCGGAGAGCCTGCTGCGCGGGGTCGATCAATCCAGTCCGCTGCACGTTCAGGCGGCAACGAACCTCGCTTTGCTACTCACCAAACGGGGCGCGCTTGACGAAGCCGAATCCCTGCTCAATAACGCAGTGCGAACCAACCCGGCATTCGATACGGCCTTGTTGGCGCTGGCCAACGTGCACCTACTGACGGGTCGCGCGGAATCGGCCGACCGCTGGTTTCGCGCCGCGATCGCGGCCAACCCGCAAGCACCGGCGCCCCACAGCGCGCTGCTGTTTTCCATGAACGCGCGTGACGACCTGAGTGCCGAAGGTATCTTCAATGAACATGTCCGGTTCGGTGAACGATTTCTGCCGCTGCCGCCTGCGTTGGCGGTAGACCGTACCGAGCCGACGCGGCGGGTGCGCATTGGCTACGTGTCCGCGGATTTTCGCCAGCATGCTGTCGCGCTGTTCATGCGCCCGGTATTGGCTCATCACGAACGCAAGCAGTTTGAAATATTCTGTTATTCGAATACCACGGCGAGTGACGCGGTGACGAGGCAGATCGAATCGACGGTCGAGCACTGGCGCGAGGTCGTCGCGATGGATGATCACGCCATGGCGGCCTTGATCCGGGCCGATGGCATCGATCTACTGGTCGACCTTTCCGGGCACACCGGCGGCGCCAGGCTCGGCGTGTTCGCGCTGCGCGCCGCGCCGATCCAGGTCTCATGGCTCGGCTACCTCAATACGTCGGGCTTGCGCACGATGGACTACCGCGTCTGCGACAACTGGTCCGATCCTGTCGGGCAAAGCGAGCACCTCCATACCGAGCGGCTGCTGCGCATGCCCCATAGCCAATGGTGCTATGAACCCGCGACCCGCGTCGGTCGCATTGATGCCATCCATCCGAGCGCCGAGCAACCTATCGTTTTCGGATCATTCAATCAATCCTGGAAAATCGCCCCAACATGTCTTGCGCACTGGGCTGAAATCCTCGCCAGCGTCCCACAGTCGGAATTGCGCATCGTCGGCGTACCCCAGGGCGATACCGAAACGCGACTGCGCGAGCGACTCGGAGCCCATGGAATTACCGGAGAACGGGTTCTATTCTTGCCGCGGATGAGCGCGGCCGACTACTTCGCGTCGATCGGCAACGTCGACATCGCGCTCGACACGTTTCCGTACAACGGCGGAACGACGACCCTCGACGCGCTGTGGATGGGCGTACCCGTTGTCGCCTTGGCCGGCAAGCGGAGTATTTCGCGCAGCAGTTACAGCATTCTGTCGACGCTTGGCGAGCCAAGACTTGTCGCCAAGACACCCAACGAGTACGTGGACATCAATGTCGAGCTTGCGCGCGATGCCTCATGGCGACGGGCGTTTCGATCCGGTCTGCGCCACCGGTTGCAGGCCTCCCCGCTGATGGATGCCGCCGGCTTTGCCCGCGCGCTGGAGGATCTGTTCCGCCAGGCGATGCGGGAACGCTAGCAGCCCGGCCGCGGGCCACGCGCATGCCCCGGGCAGGCCTGACACCGGCAAGGCCGCCGGCACCGCTCCGGGGCCACAGTTCTGTTGCGCAACGCGCAATAGGTGCATATACTCCCAATAATACGTGCCTATACGCGTTCCTCGGTCGCCATGCCAGCCCAGCCCGATACTCGTTCCGTCGATCATCCTTGCGTCTGCGGTCGCCTGCGCCGCGCCGCGCGCGCGTTGACGCAGCTGTATGACGACACGATGGTCGAAACCGGATTGCGCATCACCCAATTCTCGCTGCTGCGCACGCTCGATGCGCGCGGCCCCCAGCGCATCACCGAGCTCGCCGCGATCCTGCTGCTTGACCGCACGGCGCTGTCGCGCAACCTCGAACCGCTGGTTGCCGAGGGCCTGCTGACAATTGTCGCGGGGCGGGATGCACGCACGCGCCAGGTCACGCTGACGCGTGCCGGTCGCGCGCGCCTCATTGCCGCGAAACCTGCATGGGAACGTGCGCAGCACCAAGTCCGCCGGCGACTGGGCTCACCCAAAGTCGCCCACTTGGTCGGCCTCCTCGAAGACGTCGAAGCGCTGCATCCGCAAGCGGATGCAGCCACCTGATTGCCGTTGTCGCAAGGAAATTGGATGACCACTTCTTCCTCCGCTGATTGGCGCACGCCCACCGTCGTCCTCGTCGCCGGCGGCATCATCCTCACGCTGGCCATGGGCATCCGTAGCGGCTTCGGCCTCTTCCTGCAGCCGATTTCGTCGGACCTGGGCTGGGGCCGCGAGACATTTGCGCTGGCCATCGCCATTCAAAATCTGGTGTGGGGCGCGACGCAGCCGTTCACCGGCATGATTGCGGATCGGTTCGGCTCGGCGCGCGTGGTGATCGGCGGATGCATCCTGTACGTGCTCGGCCTGCTGTTGATGTCCACCGCGACCGCGCCGTGGCTCTTCGTGCTGACCGCCGGCATCCTGATCGGCACCGGCTTGTCCGGTGTCACGTTCAGCGTGATTTCAGGCGTGCTCGGGCGCCGGTTTCCGCCGGAGAAGCGCAGCATGGCGCTGGGCATCTCGGCGGCAGCGGGATCCTTCGGTCAATTTGCGATCCTGCCGCTGACGCAGTGGCTGCTGTCGAATTGGGGCTGGCACATGGCGCTGATCGCGCTGGCCGGTGTTGCCCTCATGATTGCCCCATTGGCCGCGGCGCTGGTCGAACGGCGCGAAACGCACGCCCACGCCTTCAAGCAGTCGGCAGGCCAGGCAATTCACGAGGCCGTGGGCCACCGCGGCTACGTGCTGCTGACGCTCGGCTTCTTCGTGTGCGGATTCCAGGTCGTGTTCGTGGGCATTCACCTGCCCGCCTACCTGGCCGACAAGGGGTTGCCGGCGCATGTCGCGGTGACCGCCTTGGCGCTGGTCGGCCTCTTCAACATCATTGGCACCTACACCGCCGGGTGGCTGGGCGGCCGCATCAGCAAGAAGAACATTCTGTCGGCAATCTACTTCGCGCGCGCCGTGGTGTTCGCGGTGTTCTTCTGGGCGCCGCTGTCCGCCACCGGTGTATACATCTTCGCGATGACACTGGGACTGCTGTGGCTCTCCACGGTGCCGGTCACCAACGGCCTGGTCGCGCAGATCTTCGGCGTGCGCTATCTGGCGATGCTTTCCGGCCTCACGTTCTTCTCGCACCAGATCGGC
>JBKJSU010000230.1:0-4073 GCA_046594415.1 Casimicrobiaceae bacterium
CCGCTCTTCGGCACCAATCCGATTGCGGCCGCTTGCCGCCGGCCGCCGGCATGGCCGCGGGCGAGTTCCCGAAGGCCAGGCCGACCATGCCCGCCTGGGCCACCGGCAACAAATGCCACGCGGCCACGCCGAAGTGATGGCTGTTGCATACGCCCGCGAAGGCCACGCCGAACTCCCGCGCCCGCGCAATGGCCTCCTGCACTGCCATCGCGCAGGCCGGAAATGCCAGACCGGAATGTGCGTCGACCAGCACCGCGCCACCCTTGCCGCGCGCAATGGACGGCAACGCCGCGCCATCAGCGCGGCCATTGCGCAGGTGCGTTGCGTACTGCGGAATTCGCGCGAGCCCATGCGACGCCAGGCCCTGCAACTCGGCGTCGACCAGCGCCGCAGCCGTAGTCGCGGCCATCGCGTCGCCCGCACCGGCATTGCGCAATGCACGAACTGCCATCGTGCGCAATGCGTCAGCTGTAAATCGTGGCATCGGAGACTCCGTCAGTGGTTGCGCAGCGCCGCGGTCACCGCCGCGGCGATCATCGACGACACGCGCACGTTGGACTCGCGCGTGACCCCCGCGACATGCGGCGTCAGCAGCAAGTTGGGACAACCCGCGAGCGGCGAACCCGCGGGCAGGGGCTCGGCATCGAACACGTCGAGCGCCGCGCCGCCGAGCTTGCCGGCACGCAGCGCGGCCGCGACGGCAGACTCGGCCACCACGCCGCCGCGCGCCGTGTTGACGAGGATGGCGTCCGGCTTCATCCGTGCCAATTGTTCGGGTCCGATGAAATTGCGGGTTTCCGGCGTAAGCGGGACATGCAGCGACAGCACGTCGGCCTGCGCAATGGCGGCGTCCAGCGTCACGCAGAGTGCGCCCGCCTCTCGCCAATACGGCGAGGACGCCGGCAGTTGCGGATCGAAGGCAATCACCCGCATGCCGAGACTGCGCCCCAGCTTCGCTGTCAGCCGGCCAATGCCGCCGAAACCGATGAGGCCAAGCGTCTTGCCGGCGATCTCGCGCCCGTTGGACAACGGTCCGCGCGGCCACTTGCCGTCGCCGACCACCGCCGTCGACTGGTACGCCGTACGCAACAGCAACATGGCCGAACCGATCACATACTCGGCCACAGCCAGCGCATTGGCGCCGGTGGCCGGAATCACCGCGATGCCGCGCGCGGCGCACGCCGCGGTGTCGATGTTGTCGAGTCCCACACCCAGGCGACCGACCACCCGCAGCTGCGGCGCGGCCGCCAGCAGCTCCGCATCCACCTGCGTGCGATTACGCACGATCAGCGCATCCGCGCCGGCGAGCGACGCCCTGAGCGCGTCGCGGCGGTCCACGAGATCCTTCTCGTACACGACCTCGAACTGCGCGGCGAGCGAGGCCACAGCCTCGTCGTCCATGAATTCACTGATGATGATGCGCATGACTTTCTTGCCTGTGGAAAGTTGGAATCAGGTGGCGAACAGTTGCTCGGGATCGGCAAAAGCCTTGAACTCCAGCGCATTGCCGAAGGGATCGAGAAAGAACATCGTGGCCTGCTCGCCCGGTTCGCCGCGAAAGCGGACGTGCGGCGCGATGATGAACGCCACATCCGCGGCCTTGAACCGGGCGGCCAGGCCCTCCCATTCCGGGAGCGACAGCACGACGCCGAAGTGGCGCACGGGCACGCTGTCGCCGTCGACGAGGCTCATCGCATCGTTCATCTGCCGCGCCGCCACCTTGTGCGCGACGATCTGGTGTCCGAAGAAGTCGAAGTCCACCCAGTGCGGCGAACTGCGCCCCTCGGCGCAGCCAAGAAACGCGCCGTAGAAAGCGCGGGCGCCGTCGAGATCGGTCACCGGAAACGCCAGGTGAAATCGCGGATAGTCCTGCCGCGGTAGATGCCGGTTCATGATTGCATGCCCTTTCGCTACAGCGCTTGCCGGCGGCGCCGGCTTCACTTCTGCCATGGCAGCCGATCGAGGTCGACGTTGCCGCCGGTGAGTATCACGCCCACCCGGCGCCCCTTGACGTCGAGCGATCCTTCCAGCATGCAGGCCAGCGGCACGGCGCACGACGGCTCGATCACGATCTTCATGCGCTCCCACGTGAAGCGCATGGCGGCGACGATGGCGTCCTCGCTGCAGGTGCCGATCACCGTCACGTGCGTCGACAGTGCGCGGAATGTTCGCGCCGACAGTGCACCGCGCAAGCCATCGGCGATCGTGTGCGGCGTCGGCGCCGCCTGCAGTGCGCCCGCCGCCATGCTGCGCGCGGCATCATCGGCGCCGGCCGGCTCGGCGCCGAGCACGGTGATGCCCGGGACCACGCCCTTGGCCGCGATCGCCGTGCCGGACAGGAGGCCACCACCGCCCACCGGGGCGACGACGACAGCGAGGTCGGCAACATCGTCCAGCAATTCAAGTGTGGCGGTGCCCTGCCCCGCGATCACCGCCGGATCGTCATAAGGGTGCACGAGCGTTGCGCCGGTCGCCGCGCCCACTTCGGCGCAGGTGGTCTCGCGCGCGATGAGCGTCGGCGCGCAAAAGTGCACGATGCCGCCGAAGCCTTTCACATTCGCCACCTTGATTGCCGGCGCATTGTCCGGCATGACCACATGCGCGGTGATGCCACGGCGCTGCGCTGCCCACGCGAGCGCCGCGCCATGATTGCCCGACGAATGCGTGACCACGCCCCGCGCGGCAACCTCCGGCAGCAGCGAAAAAACGGCGTTGCAGGCGCCGCGCGCCTTGAAGGCGCCGACCTTCTGGAAATTTTCGCACTTGAAGAACAGCTGCGCGCCAACCGCATCGTCGAGCGAGCGCGACGTCTGGATCGGCGTGCGGTGGACATGCGGAGCAATTCGCGCGTGCGCGGCGCGGATCGCGGCAAGATCGGGCAGCATCAGGTTCGACGTCATCGTGAAACTCCTCGGCCACACCGTCGCGTCAGTGCGGACGCAGGACAATCTTGGCCGACGCGGCGCGACCCTGGTCGAGGTCGGCGAACGCGGCAGGACCTGCGGCAAGAGGCCGCTCTTCCACCCAGGCCAGGTCGCCGAACGCGCCATTATAGAGCGCGGACACGGTTGCCCTCAGGTCGGCGGTGGAATACGTGTAGGTTCCGATCAGCGTGATCTCCGCCAGCGTCAGGCGGCGCATATCGATCTCGCTGGCCCAGTCCTGCAGGCCGATGTGCATCAGCACGCCGCCGGGCGCAACCGCAGCCATGGCGGCCGTACGCGTGGCCTTGGCACCCACGGCGTCGATTACCAGCGGGAAGGCACCGTCACGCAGCGTCTGCCCCGCCTTGGGGTCGGGCGTCGCGCAACCGACGTGGCGCTCGACCGAAGCCCGGCGCAGCGGGTTAGTTTCCACCAACGTCACGGTGGCGCCGCGCGAGCGCAGCAGCAATGCCGCCAGCATGCCGATGGCCCCGCCGCCGATGATCAGCACCTGGCCCTCCGCCGGTGGCCGGTGCAACGCCCGCGTGGCCACGTCGATCGCATGCAGCGCCGTGGCCGCGGGCTCCGTCAGCGCGGCCTGGCGCGCGGTCATGTCCTGCGGAATGTCGATGAGACTCCGCACCGGAATCGCCATGAACTCGGCGAACGCGCCAGGGCGCGTCATGCCCACCATCGTGCGATCGCTGCAGAGGTTGTCGCGGCCCTGCACGCAGTAATTGCATACGCCGCAGGTAATGAGCGGATTCGCCGTCACCCGCCGCCCTTCACCGGGGCCGGCGACGATGGTCCCCGCCAATTCGTGGCCGAGGATCAGGCCCGGCTTGCGGCGCGGATCGTGGCCGTGGAACGCGTGCATGTCCGAGCCGCAGATGCCGACTGCATCGATCCGCAGCACCACTTCGCCGTCCGCGATGTCCGGAGGCGGCACGTCGCGCAGCGTCATTTCGTTGGGCGCGGTATAGACCAATGCTCGCATGCTTGAATGTCCTCAGTCGGAGCGGACCCGCGCCTATCCGGCGCTGAACCCGCCATCCACGAAAATGGTCTGTCCGGTAACATAAGCCGACGCCGGGCTCGCCAGGAACAGCAGCGTACCCGCCAGGTCGTCCAGTTCGCCGTTGCGGCCCG
>JBKJSU010000363.1:0-4497 GCA_046594415.1 Casimicrobiaceae bacterium
GCGGAAATGACCGGGCGTTCGCTGGTCGCTCTGGCCGGGCGCTGACCGGGCAGCGGCCCGCGCTCGCCCCACGACGCCGGCCCCGCACCGCCGGCTACAAATGGCCGCGATTTGACCGGGAACTTGTAGCGGGGCGCCGCGGCCCAAGATCCACTCGAGGGGCGTTCAGCCGGCCTTAAGGGCGCGCCCCGATCATCGATCCTCAGGGTCGCGTCTCCGACCATGGGGCGCCAGTCGGTAAAAGTAGTCCGCCAGGAGGCGTTTTGTCGTCTTGGCGAGCATGGCGCGCGGCGTATACTTGGCTGCAGACGTCGACGGAAAGGGTGGCCGGTTCCGCCCTGACAGGAATACCGAGGCCTTCACCGAAGGCAGGAGCTACGTAATGACGATGGGCAAGCAGGAACCAGCCAAAAAAGGCGACCGCTGGAAAAAGGCGGGATTGGTCGGGCTGGGCACTGTCCTGGGCGTGCTGATCTCGCTCAACTTCTCGGCCATCGCGCAGCGCGAAGCCAAGACGCCGATCCCCTACGAGGATCTACAACTCCTGTCGGCCGTCTTCGGCAAGATCAAGAGCGACTACGTCGAGACGGTTCCCGACGAAAAACTCATCAAGGAAGCCATCAACGGGATGGTGCGCGGGCTCGATCCGCATTCCGATTTCCTGGACGCCGAAGCGTTCAAGGAACTGCAGGTTTCCACGCAGGGCAAGTTCGGCGGCCTGGGCCTCGAAGTAGGCGTCGAGGACGGCGTCGTGCGTGTCACCTCGCCGATCGAGGACACGCCGGCGTTTCGCGCCGGCATCAAAGCAGGCGACCTGATCGTCAAGATCGACGACACCGCCACCCGCGGCCTGGCGCTATCGAAGGCCGTGGACAAGATGCGCGGCAAGCCGGGCACGCAGGTCGTGCTCACCGTCGTGCGCAAGGACGCCGACACGCCGCTCGTCTTCACGCTCACGCGCGAGGAAATCAACGTCAAGAGCGTGCGCGCCAAGATGCTCGAGCCGGGGTACGGCTATGTGCGCGTGCGCAATTTCCAGGAACGCACCGGCGAGGACCTGGCCAAGTCACTGAAGGAGTTCTACGCCAAGGGCGAGCTGAAGGGCCTCGTGCTCGACATGCGCAGCGACCCGGGCGGCCTCCTCAACCAGGCGGTTGCCGTGTCGGCCGCGTTCCTGCCCAAGGACGCGCTCGTGGTGTACACCGACGGCCGCACGCCGGATGCCCGGATGCGTCTCCTTGCCACCAAGGACAACTACTCGCGTCGCGGCGATGACTATTTCAAGGACCTGCCGGCGGCCGTGAAGAAAGTTCCGATGGTCGTGCTGGTCGACGGCGGCACGGCGTCGGCGTCAGAAATCGTTGCCGGCGCGCTACAGGATCACAAGCGGGCGATCGTCATGGGCAACCAGACGTTCGGCAAGGGCTCGGTCCAGACAATCCTGCCGCTCGGCAACAACGCCGGCCTGAAGCTCACCACGGCGCGCTACTACACGCCGTCGGGCCGGTCGATTCAGGCCAAGGGCATCGAGCCCGACATCCTCGTCGACGATGGCCGCGACACGGGCACGCGCATTCGCGAGGCCAATCTCGAGCGTCACCTCGAAACCAACAAGGGTGGCGCGGGCAAGGAGGGCGAAGCCGCCAAGCCGGAGGCGCCCGCCCCCGGCGGCGCGCAACTCAAGCCCGACGGCGTCACCAAGGTCGAAATGCCGCCGCCGCTGCCGCGCTTCGAGTTCGGGGCGAGCGACGACTTCCAGCTGCAGCAGGCCATGAACCACCTGAAGGGGGCGCCGGTGATCACGTCGACCAAGGCCATTGCCAGCAACACCGCAGTGCCTGCCGCGACCAAGCCTTAAGCCGCACGCACGGCAACCAGAAACGCCCGGCCATGCCGGGCGTTTTTCATTGGCGGACACGCGCAAATGGGCATCCGATTCGCGGCACAATGGCGGCATGGACGACTTGCAGCTGCTGCGCTACAGCCGGCACATCCTGCTGGAGGAACTGGGCACCGAGGCGCAGGCGCGCTTCGACGGCGCGCACGCGCTGATCGTCGGCATGGGCGGCTTGGGGGCGCCTGCCGCGCAGTTCCTCGCCGCTGCCGGGGTGGGCACCTTGACGCTGTGCGATGCCGACCGCGTCGATCTCACCAACCTGCAGCGGCAGATCCTCTACGCGACCCCCGACATCGGCCAGCTGAAGGTCGACGCGGCGGCGCGGCGGCTGTCCGCCGTGAATCCGCAGATACGCATCGAACGCGTCGCGGCGCGTGTGGACGCCGCGGCGCTGGTGCCGCTCGTGGCGGTGGCGGATGTGGTTCTTGACTGCTCGGACAACTTCGCGACGCGACATGCAATCAACGCAGCATGCGTGCGCGCCGGCAAGCCGCTGGTATCCGGCGCCGCCATCCGCTTCGACGGCCAGATCGCCGTCTTCGACGTCACGGATCCCGGCTCGCCGTGCTATCACTGTCTGTTCGGGGAGGGGGACGAACTCGAGGAGACGCGTTGTGCGACGATGGGCGTGTTCGCGCCGCTGGTGGGCATCGTGGGCGCAACCCAGGCTGCCGAAGCGCTGAAAGTCATCGCGCAGGTGGGCACATCGCTTGCCGGCAGGCTTCTGCTGGTCAATGCGCTGACGATGCAATGGCGGGAGCTGCGCGTGCCGCGCGATCCCGCGTGTCCGGTGTGTTCCGGGAGACAGTCATGAAAACGTTGGTCATGCGGGCGCGGTTGCTGCTGCTGGCGATGCTGATTGCACCCGTCGCGGCGGCAGCGCCGCCCGCGGTGCTCACGCTGCAGCAGGCAGAGTGGAAGGCCATCGAACAGGTAATCGGCGGGCAACGCGCGGCATTGAAGGCCGGGGACGGCGCCAAGGCGCTCACGTTTGCGACGCCCGCGATCCGCGACCAGTTCGGCACGCCCGATCGCTTTATGCGCATGGTCCGTGACGGCTATGCGCCGCTGCTTGCCGCGCGCGATACGGTGTTTCTGGAGGGCGCGGTGATCGAAGGCGCGGTGATCCAGCCGCTGCGCCTCATCCTGCCGGACAACACCGTACTGGTGGCGATCTACCAGATGGAAAAGCAGCAGGACGGCCGCTGGAAAATCGCCGGCTGCGTCATCGCGCCGTCCACCGTCCAGGCCACCTGACCCGCTGACGCGGTCAGCCGTCCCCGCCGCATGCGGCGGCCTCGCCATCCGCCGCCTGACGCTGCAGCCGCCGCTCCCACGCCTTCAATGCGCGTTCGCGCGTCGCGCTGTCCGCGACCTCGAACGCCGCCGCCAGCGTGTCGCCCTGCGCCACGCATGCAAACGCCCGCTGCTGCAACTGGCGGATGCGCGCGCCCGCGGCTTCAGCTTCGACGGGCGAGCCGGCGTTGCGTTCCGCTGCCCGGGCGCCTGCCAGCCGCAGCGACCACGTGGTGCCGCGTTCCGCCACCGCCGTGCCCGCGGCATAGCACGCTGCGCGCGCGGCGTCGCTGCCGCCCGCATCGCGGCACAACGTGCGCCATACGTTGCCGCCGTAGGCACCGCGCAGCAGCAGGTAGCTGGAGACAAGCAGTGCGCGTGCCGCCGGATCGGCGCCCGGCGTGGCGCCACTGATGTCCTCCCACAGGATCAGCGCGCCGCGGTTCCAGTAATCGTCGAAGCGCGGCCGGATCGCGGCTTCGTCGAGATAGGCAATCATGCCGGCCGTGTTGTTGCGCTGGCGCGCGCGTTCGGCCAGCAGCAGCGACGGCAGGCCATTGTCGACGTCGCGCGTGGCCCAGTCGGCCAGGCGGTCGGTGCCGTCGCACGCCGGCGGCCGGGGCTGCACGGGTTCGAGGCATGCGGCTGCCAGCGCGGCGAGAAACAGTCGTTCGCCGGGGGCCTCGCTGCGGGCACGCAGGAACCGCGCACTGGACGACGCGGCATCCCCGGGCTCCAGTTGTCCCGCGACCCATTGCGAGCGCGCATCGATGCCCGTGGACACGCGATCTCGATAGGCCTGGTCCAGACGATCGACCTCGGGCTGCCAGCGCGACACCTGCGCCGCGGGCTCGGTGATGCGCGTCGGCGGCGCGGGCTGGGCGGCCGCCGTGGCGGCCAGTCCCGATGCCACGAGCACGACCAGGCGTTGAACAATCAGCGACGGCTTGAACATGCGGTGGGGTGCATTCGAGGGATGGGGAGCACGGACGCCATCCCCGCAGCGTGAGCGCGCGGCGGAGGACGTGTCAACCGAACAGGAATTTGCGCTGCAGCGGCCACCCCTCCTGCGGGAGGCGCTTGAATCCGGTCTTGGCGAAGAGCTGCCAGCGTCCCAGCACGTAGGCGATCAGCACCGCAGCGTCGGCCTGCGCGTCGCCGTGCCAGCCATTGGATGCCTGGGCAATGCGCAACGATTGCCGCATTGACGCTTCGAGCTTGTCGGTGAGGAGGTTGATGCGCGCCTGCAGCCGTTCGTCCTCGTTGACCAGCGCTTCGCCGATCAGCACGCGGGTCATGCCCGG
>JBKJSU010000368.1:0-2933 GCA_046594415.1 Casimicrobiaceae bacterium
TAAGCGCGCAACGACTCCTCCGGTCGATGCTTGCGGCCAAGCGCGATGGCCAGCGTTCCATACGCGTTGGCGCTGGTGGGATCGGCCTTGACCGCGCGCCGGGCCACCTCCAGCATCTCGTCGTAGCGATTGAGCCACAACATCAGCTGGCTGAATTGGACCAGCCGCTTTGAGTCGTTGCCGGACAAGCGCAGGCCTTCCTGGATCACGGCAGCCGCTTCATCACGCCTGCCGGCAATGTCCAGTGCGTACGCGATCGAGACGCGGATTCCCGCCTCATCCGGCCGCAGAATCAATGCGCGTTCGAAGGCTTGCAAGGCATCTTCCGTCCGTCCCTGCGCCACACGCACCTCGCCAAGCAATGCGTATGCTCGCCAATCGTCGGTTGCAGGCGGGTGCGTCAAGATGTAGTCGATCGTGGCCACGGTCCGGTCAAAGCTCTTCGTTACCCGCTCCTTCCGATACAGGTATAGCGCCAACAGCAACGGGTCCGAGACTTTCGCCACGATTTGCCCAGCCTCGGCCAGCAGCAGATCGACATTCCCATCCTCGCGGACGACCTCCTCCACCTGCAGCTTGGCGTTGTCGTACATGCGCAGCACCACCCGCAACGAGGTCCCATCGCGCAGGATCTCGCCGCCGATGCGGTTGTCCGGAAGGCTCAACAGTCCCCGCGCATAGCGCACCACCGATTTCATCGATAGCCCGCCCGCTGCAACCTGAAAATCCGGCAGCGACGATACGGCCTCGAGGCGCCGGGTAGCCGTCGCGTCGACCAGACTGCCCTGGATCTTGCGGATTTCGTCCAGGATCTGCTCGGCGATCACAGGCGATGTATAGCCACGTTCGACCAGATCCCTGGGCGCAGCGAAGCCTTCGATCTGCAGCGCGTCGCGACGCATCTCGCGAACGAAGGCGAAGACGAGCGCAACGATGACGACGACCAGCACGGCGCTGACGATCAGCGAAAAAAGCGCGCCGGTGTTCTCGGCGAGGTAGGGCAGCAGGCCACGTTTTTGAGCTGCTGCGGCGGGAGGCGATGCGGGGCCGGCTGGCGCAGATTCGGCAGGCGCCTTCCTGCGGGAGAAGAAAGGGTGCTGCGCAAAACCGCCGACCTGCGCGATACGCCGCCCCGGCAGAAACCATTGGCGCTTGAGTTTCATGGCCCAGGTCGTGGCCGCTGACGCCTGAACGTGCACCACGGCGGCGCACTGAGCCATCCGTGGAGTCCGGCTTCGAAAGTATGATGCTTCGCGCAAGTACACATGCCGACTCTCCCGCCTATGTCGGCACCAATTCGGCGGGCCGGACACTCTGCACCTAGCATAGCAAAGGCGCCAGCCGAAACTGGCGTGCGGTCAAATTCCTTCGATGATGCGGATCTCGCGGTCAGCCCCGTCGCCCAGCGCGTCCAGTGCGGCCTTGTACGCGGGACTGTCGTGCGCGGCCACCGCCTGCGCCACGCTGTCGAATTCGACCAGCACCGTGCGCTGCTTCAAACCGAGTTCATAGACCACCGCTGGTTCGCCGCGCGCGAGGAAGCGGCCACCGCCGGCGGTGATGGCCGGGCCCGCGAGCTTGGCGTAGGCGGCGAGTTTGTCGGCGTTCTTGACGGCGCGATAGGCGCTGACCCAGTAGGCTTTTGGCATGGCTGTTCCTTTTCTCATTCTGGTTCCGAGGGTGGACGCCAATTCTACGGCAGGTCGAACCCATGCTCGCCCGCCGCGACGGCGCATCCATTCACTACCGCACGGTCGATATTCGACGAGCTGGAAATCAACTTCGGCGATAGCGGTGACGATGTTGACGCCGTGCTGGCATTCGTGTCTCGTGTCGAGTCGCAATTTTATCCGATGTTTGGCGCGCGCTACTACGAGCAGATCGTTGAGTGGGCGCAATCGCGACACGACAACAGCGAACTCGACGAGGCCGATGCCTGAACCGTTTTGATCAGTTCGCTATGCATGTACGAGTGCAACTGATCGCGTGATCACCACACGGAAATGTCGGCGGCTGAACGACAGCCAGGGGCGCTGCAGTCTCGCGGAACCCGTTGCTGTAGGCGATACCGGAGTGGTGACGTCCGAGCAGCATCGGCGCGCCTATGCGTTGACGTCCACCTTCCTAGAATTTGCCATCGTCGGCGGGCGGGTATTTGGCGTGTTCATCTACGCCATCGGAGCGGCCGCCCGCGTATGGCTCGTTGCTCGCACTAGTGGTGGTCTCGACCAGGCGGGTCATGGCGATCAAGCGCGTTCCCATGTCCCTCGCGCCCGCGCCGGTCTCGTTCAACTCGCTGTTCGCGGGCGTGGTGTCCATAGGGTGCAAGAAACAGGTGCTGGGCGCGACCTCGCTCGGCCTGTTCGCCGTCTGGACGCGGTTCTTGGGGCCATTCGACTGTAAGCCCCTCATCCCATCCATCCTATTTCTTGCGAATGGACCGGTGGCTGGACATAAGGATTTTCCGTATGCCCTTACCCATAGGCTTTCGCCCTTCTTTCCCCCGCGCCATGTCTAGCTGCGAGGTGTGTCAAAGACCGGGCAAACGACAGCAGCGCACGTCGCAAGCCCCGACGAGCGTAGTGTTCATGATGTTAGTGAGGCGGCACCCCGCCGTGTTGGCGGTTCCCACAAAAAGTCCAGCGGAGCCCTGCGTGTTGGGCTCCGACGCCACCGGCGTGTAACCGGTCGGGCATGACGGCGCGAGAAGAAACAGGCTCGAGGCGGCGGGAAATGATGTTGAAGTTCCCAGGATCGACGTGCAATCGAGCGCCGTAGCAGTGTTGTGGACGAAATAGCCGACCACATCGACGACAACATCGATTGGCGTAGCCGAATTGTTGTTGACGGCAAAATCCCTCTTGTATGGCCCGCTGTTCGGGTATTGCGCGGCAAGGCGATCGAGCCGGATGATCGTCGTATTGGCGACGAGA
>JBKJSU010000375.1:0-5657 GCA_046594415.1 Casimicrobiaceae bacterium
ATCGTGCGGCCCCACGACAGGCCTTCGTACGCGATGCGGATGCCGAGCGGCAGCGCCAGCATCGCGAGCTTGCGCAGATCACGTGCCAGGTCGTCCAAGTCGGCCGACGCGTGCGTCGACGTGGACGAGCACACGAGCAGGATGTCCGCACCCACCGCGTGCGCCATCTCCAGCATCGACTTGGCGACGGCGATCTTGTATTCGTGCAGGTGACCCGAGAGCCCTTCGAAATCGCGCAGCACCTGGAAGCCGGTGACCCGCAGGCCGCTTTCGCGTACGGCGCGAACGGCGGCATCGATGCCGTCCGGGTGGCCGGCCAGGTCCTTGGCCGAGAGCATGATCTGCGTGAAACCGGCGGCGCGCACGGCGGCGAGCTTCGCGGGCAGCGAGCCCGACAGCGTGATCGTGTCCATCCCGAAATCGAGGATGTTGCCGTGCGTGGTGTCCATCGCCACCCCGTCAGCGTTGCTGGTCATGGACCAGCTCGAACATCACGCCGCCAAGGTAGCTTTGCGTCAATGCACCACGGGATTCGGAATGCACGTCATCCGATTCAACGAAGGCCACGCCGCGCTCGCGCAGCGCCCTGACCGACGCCAGCACCTCGGGCGTGCCAAGCCCGATGCGCTGCAGGAGCTCGTCGCTCTCGACGTCGAAGATGCCGGGCTTCGGCTCGATCAACTGCAGGTAGAACGTGCCGCAGGGGCTGGCCAGGATGCGGCCCTTCGGCAGGATGCCGTGGCGGTGGTCGTCCGGCAGCGCGCGGAACCCCATCAGTTCCGTGTAGAACCCGGTCCAGTCATCGGTGCGGTAGCTGCCGATGTACTGCACGATGCCGTACCAGTGCAGGCCGGTCAGTGCGGGCGGCTTCGGATCGACCGTGGGGATCAGCGTGAAGTCGACATCGTAGATCGAGAAATCCTTGTACCGGTCGACGAAATAGATGCGGCTGGCGCCCGCGCCGTGAATGGCGGGGATATTCAGCTCCATCACTTCCACGCTGGACGGCACGACCCACGCACCGCGCGCAATGGCGTGCCTGTACGCCGCGGCGGCATCGCGCACGCGCAACGCGACGGCCGCGATGACCGGCGTTGCGGACGGTTGCGCGGTCCTCGGCACGCCGCTCGCGTGCGCATTGACGATGATGTTCATCGCGCCCTGCCGGAACAGCAGCACTTCGCGCGAACGGTGCCGCGCCACGGGCCGGAAGCCCATCATCTCCAGCACCTGTCCTAATGCCTGCGGCTTGGAGGTGGCGAATTCGATGAACTCGATGCCATCAAGCCCCAGCGGGTTGGCGGCGTCAGCAATGGCTTCGCGGTCAGGGGCGTCAGGCATGGCGGTTCCTGCGGAGGAGGGCGGCAACGCGCAACGTTACACCAGCGCGAAGGGCAATGTCCGGATGCTCTTGCCGATGCCCCCTTCCATCTGCGCGCGGATCACGTCCGGATTGATCGCCGTGCCGCAATCCACCGCGCAAACCACGCTGTCCTTCAATCCACGACCGCAGTGGCGCCGGCCCCGTTGGCGCCTTCAGCGCGACCGGGGCCCGACAGCTGCGCGGCGGCGCGTCGCTCGCGATGGGTGCGCGACGCGGCAAACGGCGGACGCATCGCGTATAATCATTTGTTTTGCAAACGGAATTCGCCATGGAAGCCGAGCAACTCAACCAGATCGCCAATCGCCTGGCGGAGCTCGCCACCCGCACGACCGAACTGCGGAGGTATCTTTGACTTCGATGTGAAGTCAGAGCGTCTCGCGGTCGTCAACCGCGAGCTGGAAGACCCGAAGGTCTGGGACAACGCCACGCGCGCCCAGGACCTCGGCAAGGAAAAGAAGCAACTCGACGGCATTGTCGGCACGCTGATCGCGCTCGATGGTGGGTTGGCCGACAGTCGCGACCTCTTCGAACTCGCGCGCAGCGAAGGTGACGACGACACGCTCATTGCCGTAGAAAGTGATGTCGCGGGCCTCGCCAAGACGGTCGGCGACCTCGAGTTCCAGCGGATGTTCAGCGATCCGATGGACCCGGCCAACTGCTTCATCGATATCCAGGCCGGCAGTGGCGGTACTGAAGCCCAGGACTGGGCGTCGATGCTGCTGCGGATGTACCTGCGCTACTGCGAACGCAAGGGCTACGCCACCGAAGTACTGGAAGAATCCTCCGGCGAAGTGGCCGGCATCAAGAGTGCGTCCGTGAAGGTGGAAGGCGCCTACGCGTACGGCTACCTGCGCAGCGAAGTGGGGGTCCACCGATTGGTGCGGAAGAGCCCGTACGACTCCGCCGCGCGGCGGCACACATCGTTCGCCAGCGTGTTCGTCTACCCGGAGGTGGACGACTCGATCGTCGTCGACATCAATCCGGCGGATTTGCGCATCGACACCTTCCGCGCGTCAGGCGCGGGCGGCCAGCACATCAACAAGACCGATTCGGCGGTGCGCATCACGCACTTGCCCACCAACACGGTGGTGCAATGCCAGAACGACCGCTCGCAGCATCGCAACCGCGCCGAGGCGATGACGATGCTGAAATCGAAGCTCTACGAGCTGGAACTGCGCACGCGGCGCGAGGCGCAGCAGAAGCTGGAGGATTCCAAGACCGACATCGGCTGGGGCCACCAGATTCGTTCGTACGTGTTGGATCAGTCGCGGATCAAGGATCTGCGGACCAATTTCGAGACGGGCAACACGCAGTCAGTGCTGGACGGCGACCTCGATGATTTCATCGCGGCGAGCCTGAAGCAGGGAGTGTAGCGATGGACGACAACAAGAATCCCACGCCGCAGGTGGTGGCCGCGGTCGAAAACCAAAGCATGGCCGAGCGTCGCGGCAAGCTCGCGGCCATGCGCGGCCACGGCCAGGCGTTTCCCAACGATTTTCGTCGGGATGCATTGGCCGCCGACCTGCATGCGGCGCACGACGCCAGCGGCAACGAGACGCTGGAGACGCAGGCCATTGCCGTGGCGGTGGCCGGCCGCATGATGCTGAAGCGCGTGATGGGCAAGGCATGCTTCGCCACGCTGCAGGATATGTCGGGCCGCATCCAGCTCTACATCACAATGGACGCAGTGGGCGCGGACAAGCTCGACGACTTCAAGCACTGGGACCTGGGCGACATCGTCGGTGCGGTGGGCACGCTCTTCAAGACCAAGACCGGCGAGCTGTCGGTGAAGGCGTCACAGATCCGCCTGCTGGCCAAGGCGTTGCGCCCGCTGCCGGAAAAATTCCACGGCATGACCGACCAGGAGCAGCGGTATCGACAGCGCTATGTCGACCTGATCACCAATCCGGCGGCGCGCGAGGTGTTCTTCAAGCGCTCGCAGATCGTGCAGTCGATGCGCGAGTTCTTCGTCGCGCGCGGCTATCTCGAGGTCGAGACGCCGATGATGCATCCGATCCCCGGCGGCGCCGCGGCGCGACCGTTTGTCACGCATCACAATGCGCTGGACATGGAGCTGTTCCTGCGGATTGCGCCCGAGCTGTACCTCAAGAAGCTCGTGGTCGGCGGTATGGAAAAAGTGTTCGAGGTCAACCGCAACTTCCGCAACGAAGGCATCTCCACGCGGCACAATCCCGAGTTTACGATGCTGGAGTTCTACGAGGCCTATCAGGATTACCACTACCTGATGGACCTCACCGAGGCGCTGCTGCGCGACGTCGCCGGCAAGGTGCTCGGCACCACGCTCCTCGACTACCAGGGCACGGCCATCGACCTCGGCAAGCCCTTCGACCGGCTGACGATGGCGCAGGCCATCCATCAATACAATCCGCAGCACGCGCTGGCCGATCTCGCGCGGCTCGACTATCTCAAGTCGGTGCTGGCCGGTTCGGGCACGGAGGTCTATGCCTCCGATGGTCTCGGCATGCTGCAGCTGAAGCTCTTCGAGGCCACCACCGAATCGAAGTTGATGCAGCCCACGTTCATCATCGCGCATCCCACCGACGTGTCGCCGCTGGCGCGCGCCAACGATGCCAATCCGGCCGTCACCGATCGCTTCGAGCTGTTCATCACCGGGCGCGAGATGGCCAACGGCTTTTCGGAGCTGAACGATCCGGAAGATCAGGCGGCGCGCTTCCAGGCGCAGGTGGATGCGCGGGCCGCGGGAGACGAGGAGGCGATGTATTTCGACGCCGACTACCTGCGCGCGTTGGAATACGGCTTGCCGCCCACGGCGGGCGAGGGCATCGGCATCGACCGCATCGTGATGCTGCTGACCAATGCGCCGTCGATTCGCGACGTGATCCTGTTCCCGCAGTTGAAGCACGAGGGTTGACCCCAATCTGATTCGTATGAATACCGCCACGATCGCGCCGTTGAAGCAGCGGGCCGAACTGGGCCTGACCGGCATGACATGCGCGGCGTGCGCAGCGCGCATCGAAAAAACGCTCAATCGCGTTCCCGGCGTGCATGCGAATGTCAATTTCGCCACGGAGATCGCAGCCGTCGCTTTCGACCCCGCGGTGGCCTCCGTCGACAAGCTGATCGCCGCCGTGGCGCGCGCGGGTTATGGTGCGACGCTACGGCAGGACGTCGAGGCCGACCGCAAGCGCGATCAGGCGCGCAAGGCTGCGGAATACGCGGCGATCAAGCGCGATTTCATCATCTCCGCCGTGCTGACCGCACCGTTGCTCGCGCAGATGGTGCCGATGCTGGCGAGTGGCGATTGGGTCGGCATGAACCACGCGGACCTCCTGCCGCGCTGGCTGCAGCTGTTGCTGGCCACGCCAGTGCAGTTCTGGATTGGCCGCCGGTTCTATGTCGGCGCGTTCAACACACTGCGCGGTGGCGGCGCCAACATGGATGTGCTGGTGGCGTTGGGAACGACGATGGCGTATGCGTTCAGCGCGGTCGTCACCATGTTCGGCATGATGCACCAGCACGTCTATTTCGAGGCGGGCGCCGCGGTGATCACGCTGGTGCTGCTGGGCAAGCTGCTGGAGGCGCGCGCGCGTAGCGGGACGTCGACCGCGCTGGAAGGCCTGCTGCGGCTGCAGCCCAAGATAGCGCACGTGGTGCGTGACGGTGTCGTTGTCGATGTGCCGCTGGCCGAGCTGGCGGCAGGCGCGCACTTTGTGGTCCGCGCGGGTGAAGCGATCCCGGTGGATGGCACCGTGCGCGAGGGTTCGTCGAGCGTCGACGAAAGCATGCTGACCGGAGAAAGTCGCGCGATCGTCAAGCAGGTGGGTGCTCGGATTTTTGCCGGCACGCTCAACCAGGACGGCCTGCTGCAATGCGAAGCCACGGGTGTGGGCAGCGCCACGCTGCTGTCCGGCATCGTGCGTCTGGTGGCAGAGGCGCAAGGATCCAAGGCGCCCATCCAGCGGCTGGCGGATCGTGTTTCCGGCGTGTTCGTCCCGGTGGTCGTGGTGATCGCGGTAGTCACGTTCATCGCCACGTGGTGGATTCTCGGCGATGCGACGCGCGCGCTCGTCCATGCGGTGGCGGTGCTGGTGATCGCCTGTCCATGCGCGCTTGGTCTCGCCACGCCCACCGCCATCATGGTCGGCACCGGCCGCGGCGCGCGGTCGGGCATCCTCATTCGCAATGCCGCGGCGCTGGAGAGTGCCGGCAAGCTGAAGACGCTCTTCATCGACAAGACCGGCACGCTGACGCAGGGGCGGCCCGAAGTCGTGGCGGTGCTGTCCGTTGGCGA
>JBKJSU010000452.1:0-6323 GCA_046594415.1 Casimicrobiaceae bacterium
CCGACACGCTGTTTGCCACGAATCAGCAGCGGTGCGGAGCGAGCCGCCTGGCGCGGGCGCATTGGAGCCGCGTGTTCGAAGTGCACGTGGCAAAAAATCCGCGGTCGGCTTCATCGACCCGCCCATTTTTTTGCCGTCGTGCACTTGAACACACGCCTTGCGGCGACTAAGCCCGCGCCAGGCGGCTCGCCCTGCACCGCGCCACGACGAACAGATCAAGCAACGCACCGCGCCACGACGAACAGATCAAGCAACGCACCGCACCGCGTCTACGAGTCGGATTTCACCCGCCGGTACAACTCCGGATTGAGCGTTGGATCGTTGTACATCTTGAACTGCCGGTAGACCCGCCAGAACGCATGACCGGTCGAAGCGCGTTCAAGCAGCGTGTCGATGCAGCGCCCGAGGTCACCGCGTTGCGCCCGCAGCCGCTCGAGCTTCACCGTACAGGCGGCGCGATGCTCGGCGGTGGCGTCGCCGCGCGTTGCTTCGACACCCATGTGGAACACCTTCAAGGCAAGAATCGACAGCCGATCGATCATTGCCCCGGCCGTTTCGGCGTTGTGCCATGCATCGGATGCCAGGGTCACGCCCGCAATTCGCGCCAGCAGGATTTCGTCGACGCGCTCCACCGCGTCATTGCGGCGCTGGTTGAGGCCGTCGATGGCGCGCTTGTTTGCGGCGATGAGTTCCGCGGGTACGTCGACGCGGCGCGCCGCATCCTCCTGCGCCCACAGTTCGCGGTTGCAGTGATGATTGGCCGCGATCCAGGTCCAGGCGCTGTCCGCGGCCACCGGTGGTGGCGTGTCCGCAGCATCGATTGCGACGTCGTGCCACGCCGTCAGCACCCCGGCGCGCACATCGGCGAAGGCACCGCTCACGGCGCGGTGGCCACCGCTGCGCCGACTTCCTGGAGCGCGGCCGGCGCGAACTGGATCCGGTGCAGCCGCGCGTACACACCGTCGGTGGCCAACAACGAGACGTGCGTGCCCGTTTCCACGATGCGACCGGCCTCCAGCACGACGATGCGATCGGCGCCCTCGATCGTCGACAGACGGTGGGCGATCACGATCGTGGTGCGGCCGTGCATCAGCGTCTCGAGCGCCGCCTGCACCTGCCGCTCCGATTCCGAGTCGAGCGCCGACGTGGCTTCGTCGAGGATCAGGAGCGGCGCGTTCTTCAGGATGGCGCGCGCGATGGCCACGCGCTGGCGCTGGCCGCCCGAGAGGCGCACGCCGTGCTCGCCGACGATCGTGTCGAAGCCCTCCGGCATTGCCCGGATGAAGTCGAGCGCATGCGCCGCAGCGGCCGCGCGTTCTACTTCCTCGCGGCTCGCGCCCGCCATCGCACCGTAGGCGATGTTGGCCGCGACGGTGTCGTTGAAGAGCAGCACGTCCTGCGACACCATCGCGATCTGTGCGCGCAGGCTCTTCAGCGTCAGGGTAGTCACGTCGTGACCGTCGATGAACAGGCGCCCGGCCGTTGGCTCATAGAACCGCGGCACGAGATTGACGAGCGACGTCTTGCCGCTGCCGGAGGCGCCCACCAGCGCGACCGTCTCGCCGGGCGCGACGGTCAACGTGATGTCGGACAGCGCTTCGTTGTCGTTGCCCCCGTAGCGCAGCGAAAGCCGCTCGAAGCGCACCTCGCCGCGGCAGCGGTCGAGTGCCACTGTGCCGGTGTCCGCTTCCTCCTCATGATCGAGCAGGCCGAAGATGCTCTCGGACGCGGCGAGGCCGCGCTGGATGGCCGCGTTGATGCCGGACAGCCCCTTCAGCCGTTCCAGCAGCGTCAGCAGCGCGACCACATACGACATGAACAGCGCGAAGTCGAAGCGGCCGCCCTCGTTCTGCTGTAGGGCGATCCACACGATCGATCCCACCGCACAGGCCGCGAAGAACACGGTCAACGGGGAACTGGCGGCCGTGGCCGACGACTCCTTGGTCATCGCATTGCGCAGCTTGTTGGCCGCGCCCACGGCGCGTTCGCGCTCGTAGTCCTCGCCGCCGAAGATGCGCACGACGCGGTGACCGTTGATCAATTCCTCCAGCACCTGGGACATCGATCCCGACCGATCCTGGATGTCGCGGGCAATCCGCCGCAGCCGGCGGCTGAAATAGCGGATGACGACGCCGACGACGGGCACCACGATGAAAGTCAGCAGCGTCAGCTTCCAGTTGAGCCACATCAGGTAGCCGAAGCTCACCGTGATCGTCAGCGTCGACCGGATCGCGTTGGTCAGCGCGCCGGAGGCGGCCGACGCGAGCTGGTGCGCGTCGAAGGAAATCTTCGACTGGATCATGCCCGCGGCGTGGGTGTCGTAGTAGGGCGTGGGGAGCTTCAGCAGCTTGTCGATCAGCTCGCGCCGCAGGTCGAACACCACGCGATAACCCGTCCAGCCCATGCCGTACTCGGAAATGTAGGCGCCCACGCCGCGCAGCAGGAAGACACCGACGATCGTCAGCGGCAGCCACTTGGTGGCCAGCGGATCGGGCGACTCGAAGTTGCGGACGATCGGGATCACCAGCCAGGCCAGCAGCAGGTCGCCGGCAGCCACGATGACCATCCCGAACACGGCCAGCCCGAACGCCCAGCGATAGGGCCGGATGTAGCGGGCGAGGCGGGAGTAGAGGTGAAGGCCCGACGACGACATGGCTTGGAATGTGGGCGGGTGGCGCGGCTGTGGCGGTTGCCGGCAGACGCAGGATTGGACGGGGAAAGTTCGGCGCCGAGTATAGCGC
This sequence comes from Casimicrobiaceae bacterium, assembly GCA_046594415.1. Classification (GTDB taxonomy): domain Bacteria; phylum Pseudomonadota; class Gammaproteobacteria; order Burkholderiales; family Casimicrobiaceae; genus VBCG01. The sequence continues at coordinate 2,742 of JBKJSU010000452.1, forward strand.
AGCGCGTCCGGTGCCCCGCCCGGGGTCAGCGCAGCGCGAGCAGCTCCGCGTACAGCGCGGACAGTCGCTGCGCCATCGCCTCCGGCGTCAGCGGGCGCACCGCTTCGAGCGCCGCGGTGCCGGCGCGGGACCGGCTCGCCGGGTCGAGCATCGCCTTCATCCCTCGCGCGATGGCGTCGATGTCGCGCGCCGCGCAGACCATTCCCGCCGCGTGGGCGGCCACGAGTTCGCCGGCGCCGCAATGGTCGCTGGTGATGACGGGGAGCCCGCAGGCGAGCGCCTCCAGCACCGCGTTGGACAGCGCGTCGTAGAGCGTGGGCAGCACGAAGGCATCGGCGGCGCCGTAGTAGGGCCCGGGATCGGTCTGCGCGCCGGCCAGGATGACCCGATCGGCAACGCCGAGCCGGCGCGCCAGCGCGGCGTAGCGTCCGGCCGCGCGATCGCGCCCGACGACCAGGAGGTGCGCCGCCGGCGGCAGCAGCGCGAGCGCCTCGATGGCGCGGCCCACGCCCTTGCGCGCATAGCCCGATCCCACCAGCAGGAAGACGACGGCGTCGGTGGCAATGCGATGGCGAGCGCGAATTTCGTCGCGATGCCGGCGCAGCGCCGGATTGAAGACGGCGGGGTCGATCGCGTTGTAGATGACCGGCAGGCGCTCGCGCGGCAATCCGAAGCGCTCGTGTATCTCCGTCTGCACCATCCGCGAGATGCAAATGACGCGCTGCAGACGCGGACTGGCGAACAGCCGGCGCTCGGCGGCGAGCGTGTAGCGGTGCCACGGACTGAGCGCGAGCGCCGCGCGGGCAAGCGGCGATGCATCGCGCATCCGCTCCTCCACCCACACCGCATGGACACCGTCGCCGGCGCGAAAGATGTCGCAGCAGGCAATGCGCTCGTGCGACTGCACGACCGTGGCCTGCATCGTGGCCACATTCGCGCAAACGCCGCGCGCAAACGTGGCGTCGCGCATCGTGCGTCCGAGGTAGGGCGGATCGATGATCACCGGCCGCACCCGCGCATTGGATCCCGGCGGCCAGCGCCGGGTCAGCAGCAGGATGTCGATGCCGCGCGCCGACAACGCGTCGAGCGCGCGCTCGACGAAACGCTCGGCGCCGCCAAACGGCGTATAGCGCTGGCGGATGATCGCCAGCTGCATCAGCGTGCAGGCGGCTTGGATGCGGGCCGCGCCGCCGGCAGGTCGTCGGGGCGCAGCGTTTCCGAGTCCAGCCCGTCTTCGCCATGCAACGGCGGCGCTTCGACGGGGGTCGCCGCCGCCGCGGCCGCCGCGCGCGCCGAGGCTTTATGCGCCACGCTGGCTTCCAGCAGTTCCTTGTAGAGGAGCACCAGCTTCAGCGTCATCGCCGATGGTGATATCGGCAGAACCGCCGCCCTGGCGTTCGCGCCGAGACGCTGGCGCAGTTCGGGGTCGAGCAGCGCCTGCAGGTGACCGGTCAGCGCGGCCACGTCGCGCGCGCCGCACACGAAGCCCGCGGCGTGCTCGGTGACGAGCTCTGCGGCGCCCGAACGCGTGCTGGTGACCACCGGCAGCCCGCTGGCCATCGCCTCCATGGCCGCGTCGGGGAAGGAGTCGTAGATGGCCGGCAGCACGAAGGCATCGGCCGTACCGTAGAAGGGCGCGACGTCCGTCGCGGCGGGCAGGAAGGTCACGCGCGAGCGCACGTCGAGGTCCCGCGCGTGTTGCTTGATGGCTTCGAGCCGGCGGTCGTCGCCGATCACGACCAAGTGGGCGGCCGGCGGCAGCGCGGCCAATGCCGCAAGCGTCGCCGGCACGCCTTTGCGGACGAAGCCGGACCCCACCAGCAGGAACACCACGGCGTCGTCGGGAATCCGGTACTTGGCGCGGATGCGCTCGCGATGTTCGCGCAGCGCCGGCGAGAACACGTCCGGGTCCACGGCGTTGTAGATGACCGGCAGGCGCTCGTCGGGCAGGCCGTAGCGCGCCTTGATGTCGTCGCGCACCATCTTCGAGTTGCACAGCACGAGACGGAGCCAGGGACTGGCAAAGAGCATTCGTTCCATGCGCAGCGTGTAGCGATGCCACGGGTCGATTGCCACGCGCAGCCGCAGCGCCGCCGGGGCCTCTTTCAGCCGCTCGTCGAGCCACGTGGCGTGCAGGCCGTCCTCGGGCCGGTAAACGTCACAGCACAGTACGCGCTCGTGCGACTGCACGAGATTGGCGCGAGCCTTCCCGATGTCGCGCGCCACGGCGCGGGCGAAGCCCCAGTCGCGCCACAGCGCGCCCCAGTACGCGGGATCGCAGATATGCGGCTCGATCAATTGCAGCTTGGTCTGCGGCCACTCTCGCGTGTAGAGCGTGATGGCCACGTTGCGCTCGAGCAGCGCTTCGAGCGCGCCCTCGACAAAGCGCTCGGCGCCGCCGTGCGGGATGTAGCGCTGCCGGATGATGGCAAGCCGCATCAGGCGTTGTCCGCGCGCGGTTGCCGGAGGAGATCGGCCAGCGCCGCCTCCACGGTGGACACGGGCAACGTGGTCAGGCATTCCGACACCTTGCCCCCGCCGCAGCCGTCGAGGCCGCATGGCCGGCAAGGATGCCGGTCGGACGCCACCACGCGATGCGCCACGTCCCACGGGCCCCAGGCAACTTCACTCGAAGGACCGAACAGCGCCAACGTGGGCGTCCGCATCGCGGCGGCGATGTGCATCGGCGCCGAATCGACCCCGGCAAACACGCGGGCGTTTGCCGTAAGCGCGGCCAGTTCGGGCAGCGAGAGCTGGCCGGTCAGGTCGACCACTTCGGCGCGCGCGGCCGCAGGCAGCAGCGCCAGCACCGACGAGACCAGCGCACGCTCCTGGTCGTCGGGCGCGCCGGTGACCACGACGCGCAGGCGCAGTGCGGCTATCCTCTCGATCAGCGCCGCCGTGGCCGCGGCGGGCCAGCACTTGAAGAGCCAGCGCGAGCCCGGATGGACCTGCACGAAATCGTGTCGGGCAAGTCGATGCTCGGTCAGCAGCGCCGCGACGCGGGCTTCCGCGGCGGCGCCCGGCACGAGCACGAGGCGCCGGTCGGCGTCGCCGGGATACACGCCGATGCGGCGCAGCGCGTCCAGGTTCTGCTCGACCATGTGCCTTTCGGTGCGGGCGGGCAGCTTGTAGAAATGGGTGAAGCTGCGGCGCCACAGCGCGGCCCGCTTGTCTGGCTCGCGGGTGACCGCCCAGCGCGGGCGCAGGAGGCGCGCCAGCGTGAGGCCCCGCGGATGTTCGGTGAGATGGATCAGCAGGTCGTAATGGCGGGCACGCAGCGTGCGCAGGAGTCGCCACTCCGCCCGCGCCTGCGCTACGGGTCCGGCGCGTTTCCACCCGCGATCGATCGTGTGCAACTGCGCGATGTCCGGATGCCCGGCCAGCATCGGCGCCGTATCGGCATAGACCAGCGCGTCGACGGCAATGCCTGGCGCCGCGCGCGCCAGCGCCGTGAACACCGGCGAGGCGAGCAGGACGTCACCGTGATGCCGCAGCTTGGTGATCAACGCGTGGCGAACTTGGGACAGCGGAACGGGGTCCGGCAGCGGGCTCGGCATGGTGGTTCACAATACCAAAATC
>JBKJSU010000443.1:0-2988 GCA_046594415.1 Casimicrobiaceae bacterium
TGCCGGCCATCGAGATGAGCGAAATGAAGGAGATGAACGAGTTGCGTCCGGAACCCTTGCGGGCCCGCGTGTAGCGCAGCCCGATCGCCAGTTCGTAGGGCGTCACGGGCGGCTGGCCGGCGCGCGACGGCGCGCGGGCAGGGCGCAGGAGAACGGGCAGGACAGCGTACGCAGTGGCATGGGGCGGCAGGGGTGGCGACGACAGTCGCGCAATGAAGAATTTAATTATCGCATGCTAGACTCAACGACTGCCGCAAGGTTCCCGAACGCGTCGACATGCCCGCGTCGACATCACGACGCCATGCAGCTCACGCTGGTCCTCCCCTCCCTGCTGTCCCTGCCGCCCGCAAGCCTCGCCGCCTCGTCCGCGCTGGCGCAGTTGGCGCTGCGCGCGCCCGCACCACGCCACGAAGTCGCCGGCATCGACGCGGTGCTGCTCGCGGCTGCGCAACGGCCGCCCGGCACGCCGCTGGCGCCGTTGGCGGCACGTGGCGCGGGCGTGGCGCTCGGCAACGACGTCATCGCGCGCGCCGATCCGGTCGCACTGATCGCCGGGCGCGACGATGTGCTGCTCGGCGGCCGCGTCGATGACCTTGCAGACGTGGACGCCCAGGCTTTCGTCGAGCGGCTGAACAACCACTTCGCGCACGATGGGCTGACGTTCGCGGCACCGCGGCCCGACACGTGGTTCGTGCATCTGCGCGGTCTCGAACCGCCGCAGACGACCTCGCTGGCGCAGGTTCACGGCGCGATCCATGCGCACCTGCCACGCGGCGCGCACGCAGGACAATGGAAGCGCTGGCTGTCGGAAATGCAGATGCTGCTGCACGACGACCCGCGCAATGCCGCGCGCGAACGCGATGGCCGCGCGCCGGTCACGGCGATCTGGATCGCCGATGCGGGCACGGCGGACGGTACCCAAGGCGATGCGTCCATGCAATGGTTCGCGCCGGCGGGCCGCGAGGGCGACGTGGCGCGCGGTCTCGCCGCGCAGGATCCCGCCAGCGGGGCGGCGCCGCCCGCCGGCCTCGTCCATCTGCCGCCGGCACGCGATGCCGTCGTGATCCTGCCGGCATTGCGCTCGCCCGCCGCTCTCGATGCTGCGGCAGCGGCATGGCTGGCGCCCGCGCTGGTGGCGCTCGATCGGCGCGCGCTCGCTGCGCTCACCGTGGTTGCCACCGACGGCCGCCACGCCTTCGCATGGACGCCGCGCGCCGCATCGTGGTGGACGCGCTGGCGGCCATGGTCGCGCCCGCGCGCGTTCGTGCCGCCGGCCGCGCCGGAACCCCGATGAGCAAACCGATCGTGCGCCGGCCGCCCGGTGCTGCGGCAACCGCGCTCGAAGCGGCCGGACTGTCGCCGGTGCTGGCCCGCGTCTATGCGGCGCGCGGCATCACCGCGGCCAGCGAACTCGACCACTCGTTCGCCGCACTACCGCCGTTCACGATGCTGAAAAGCATCGATGCCGCGGCGCAGCGGCTGGCCACCGCGATTGCGAAGCAGGAGCGCATCCTGATCGTGGCCGACTACGATGCCGACGGCGCCACTGCGTGCGCGGTAGGCATGCGGGGGCTGGCCGCCATGGGCGCACAGGTCGATTTCATCGTGCCCAATCGCTTCGAGTATGGCTATGGCCTGACCCCGGAGATCGTCGCGCTGGCGGCCGGGCGCCAACCGGCGCTGCTGGTGACCGTGGACAACGGCATTGCCAGCGTGGACGGCGTCGCGGCCGCCAATGCGCTGGGCATCGACGTACTGGTTACCGATCACCACCTGCCCGGCGACACGCTTCCCGCCGCCGCGATCATCGTCAATCCCAACCAGCCCGGTTGCACGTTTCCGAGCCGTCACATCGCGGGCGTGGGCGTGCTGTTCTATGTGTTGATGGCGCTGCGCGCGCGACTGCGTGCCGCCGGCGCGTTCGCGACGCGGCGCGAGCCCAACCTGGCCGACCTGATCGATCTGGTGGCGCTGGGCACCGTCGCGGACGTCGTGCGTCTCGACCAGACCAATCGCGTGTTCGTCGAGCAGGGATTGGCCCGCATCCGCGCCGGCCGCGCGCAACCCGGCGTGAAGGCGCTGTTTGCCGCCGCGGGGCGCGACCCTCGCCGCGCCACGGCGTTCGACCTCGGCTTTGTCGCGGGGCCGCGCCTCAATGCGGCGGGACGACTTGCTGACATGTCGCTCGGGATCCGCTGCCTGCTGGCGGCAACCGACGCCGAGGCAATGCCGCTGGCCGACGCGCTGGACAAGCTGAACCGCGAGCGCCGCGCGGTGGAGGCCGTGATGCAGGACGAGGCGCTGGCCGACCTCGACGCGCTGGCGGGGGCCACCGACCTCACCGCGCGCTGCACGCTGTGCCTGTTTCGCGCCGAGTGGCACCAGGGCGTGGTCGGCATCGTGGCGTCGCGGCTCAAGGACCGCTTCCACCGCCCCGCCATCGTGTTCGCGCGCGGCACCGCCGGCGAACTCAAGGGCTCGGGCCGCTCGATTGCCGGATTGCATCTGCGCGATGCGCTCGACCTCGTGTCGAAGCGCGTCCCGGATCTCATCGCACGTTTCGGCGGACATGCATTCGCGGCGGGGCTCACCATCGCGGAGCCGGACCTGCCCCGGTTCACGAGCACTTTCGAAGCGGTGGTCCGCGAAATCCTGGGCGGTGTGCCGCCCGCCGCGCATTGCGACAGCGACGGCGCGCTTGATCCCGGCGAACTGACGTTCGCGTTGGCCCGGTCGCTGCGGGAACGCGTCTGGGGCCAGGGCCTGCCCGCGCCCGTGTTCGACGATGTCTTCGACGTCAAGGCCAGCCGGGTGGTGGGCGGCAAGCATCGCCGCCTGACGCTGGAGCGCGCCGGCGAACGCTTTGAAGCGATCCTCTTCCAGCACCCGGGCGAACTGCCGCCGCGGATTCGCGCCGCCTTCCGGCCGGACGTCAACGAATGGCAGGGCAACGCGTCGCTCGAACTCACGATCGAGCACTGGCTGCCG
>JBKJSU010000566.1:0-3767 GCA_046594415.1 Casimicrobiaceae bacterium
CACTGCCTTCGACGCCGCGGCTGCCGGAGGCTCGGCGGCGGTTACGGTCGTGCCGGCAGCGCCCGACAGCGGCCACGCCAGGGTCACCGCGCAGGAAATCACCAAGTCCGAGCGTCCGGAACTGACCAGCGCGCGCATCGTGATTTCCGGCGGCCGGGGCTTGGGCAGCGGCGAAAATTTCAAGATGCTCGAAGCGTTGGCGGACAAGTTGAACGCGGCCATCGGCGCGTCGCGTGCCGCGGTGGATGCCGGCTACGTGCCCAACGATTACCAGGTGGGGCAGACCGGCAAGATCGTGGCCCCCGATCTCTATATCGCCATCGGCATTTCCGGCGCCATCCAGCATCTCGCGGGCATGAAGGACAGCAAGGTGATCGTCGCGATCAACAAGGACCCGGACGCGCCGATCTTCCAGATCGCCGACTATGGCCTCGTGGGCGATCTCTTCGAACTGGTCCCGCAATTGACGGCCGAACTGGGGTAGGGCGGCGTGGCGTATTCGCGCCGCGCCGGCTGCCTGCCTGCCGATTAGAACGTTTCGTCTAGCGTGGCCACCGTACGCTAGCGTTTTTACCGCCTGAGGATTCCCGCGCATGAGCACCTACCACGCCCCGCTGGCCGAGATCAGTTTCGTACTGAACGAACTGGCCGGTCTCAAACAGGTTTCGCAGCTGCCGGATTGCGAGGACGCCGCCCCGGATACCGTGGCCGCCATTCTCGACGAAGCGGCCAAGTTCGCCACCAACGTGCTCGACCCGCTCAACTGGCCGGGTGATCGCGAGGGTTCCAAGTGGTTCGAAGGCGGTCATGTGCAGACGCCGGCGGGTTTCAAGGATGCCTACGAGCAGTATTGCGCGAACGGCTGGAACGGCCTCACCAAGAATCCGGAGTACGGTGGGCAGGGGCTGCCGCAACTCGTGGCCACCGCGGTCGAGGAAATGTGGCACGCCTCCAACCTGGCCTTCGACCTGTGTCCGCTGTTGACGCAGGGCGCGATCGAGGCGATCGAGCTACGCGGCTCGCAGGCGCTCAAGGACAAGTTCCTGCCCAACATGGTGGCTGGCACGTGGACCGGCACGATGAACTTGACCGAACCGCAGGCGGGTTCGGACCTCGCTGCCGTGCGCACGCGCGCGGTGCCGCAGGGCGACGGCACCTACAAGCTGTCCGGGCAGAAGATCTACATCACGTTCGGCGAGCACGACTACACCGAAAACATCATCCACCTGGTACTGGCGCGCACGCCGGATGCACCTGAAGGCGTCAAGGGCATCTCGCTCTTCGTGGTGCCCAAGGTGCTGGTCAACGCCGACGGCACGCTGGGCGCGCGCAACGATGTGCAGTGCGTGTCGATCGAGCACAAGATGGGCATCCACGCGAGTCCGACGGCGGTGATGGTCTACGGCGACAAGGGGGGTGCCACCGGCTACCTGGTCGGCGAGGAGAATCGCGGCCTCGAATACATGTTCATCATGATGAACCTCGCGCGCTTCTCCGTGGGCATGGAGGGTGTGGGCATCTCCGATCGCGCCTATCAGCGTGCCGTGGCCTATGCGCGTGAACGCGTGCAGGGCAAGGCCGTGGGCCTCGAGAAAGGTGCCAAGGCCGGCGCGATCATCGGGCATCCGGATATCCGCCGGATGCTGATGACGATGCGCGCGTATACGGAAGCCACGCGGGCCGTGGCCTATGTGACCGCTGCCGCGCTCGACAACGCGCGGCATCACGCCGATCCGGCGGCGCGGGCGCGGCACCAGGCCTTTGCCGAATTCATGATCCCGATCGTCAAGGGCTGGTCTACCGAGGTTGCGCAGGAAGTGACGTCGCTTGGCGTGCAGGTGCATGGCGGCATGGGCTTCATCGAGGAGACGGGTGCCGCGCAATACATGCGCGACGCGCGGATCATCACCATTTACGAGGGCACCACCGCGATTCAGGCCAATGACCTGATCGGGCGCAAGACGGCGCGCGATGCTGGGGCCGTGGCGCGCGCCATTGCCGCGGAGATTGACAAGATCGCGGCCAAGCTCGCATCGCGGACCGAGCCTTCGCTGCAGTCGATCGGCGTGGACCTCGCCGCGGCGACGGCGGACCTGCAGGCCGCCATCGACTGGATGGTGCCGGCGTACGGGCAGCAGACGCGCGCGGCGCACGCGGGCGCGGTGGCGTATCTCAAGCTCTGGGGCCTCGTGGCCGGCGGCTGGCAGATGGCGCGCGCTGCGCTGATCGCGGCCGACCAGATCGCGGCAGGTGATGGCAACGCGCATTTCCTCGAAGCCAAGATCGCCACGGCGCGCTACTACAGCGATTGCCTGCTGCCGCAGGCATCGGGCTTGGCGCACACGATCGTGCATGGCGGCGACAGCGTGCTGGCGCTCGCCGAGGAAGCGTTCTGACCGGGTTTCCCTCGCGCCTGGCTGCCGCACCGGTCCTGGCGGCAGGCGCGAGCATTGTCGCGGCGCAGGTCATCCCGCCGTTGCGGCAGGCGGAATCACGACGACGCCATGCTGCGCGAGCGCGACCCCGACGCTGCTGCCTGCCGCGAGCGGCTGCTCGACTGCGGTCGAGATCACGAACAATTCACCGATCCGCGAGTCGAGCGTGTACTCCATGAGCCCGCCCAGATACGAAGCCTTGCGCACCGTGGCCGTCAATGGCGCGCCCGCCGCGGGCACAAAGGTCACGGCTTCCGGGCGGATCGACAGTTCGACCTCGCCATCCGGCAGGCCCCGGTGCGGCAGCCGCAGCATCACGCCGCCCACATCGACGTCGGCATGCGTGGCGTCGCCGCGCGTGAGCCGGCCGCGCACGCGGTTGGCGTCACCCATGAAGCCGGCCACGAACGGGTCGCTGGGTTGTTCGTACAGTTCGCGCGGTGCGCCCTCCTGCGCGATCACTGCGCGATTCATCACGATGATGCGGTCCGACACCGCCATCGCTTCGGCCTGGTCGTGCGTGACGTACACCACGGTCAACGCCAGGCGCTGCTGCAGTTCGCGGATTTCCTCGCGCATCTGGCGGCGCAGCCGCGCGTCGAGGTTGGACAACGGTTCGTCGAACAGCAGCACGGACGGTTCCAGCACCAGCGCCCGCGCCACTGCCACCCGCTGCTGCTGGCCGCCGGACAACTCCGAGGGCAGCCGCTCGTCGAATCCCTGCAGGCCCACGCTGACCAGCGCCGCGCGGGCGCGCTCGTCGGCCTGCGGCTTCGGCATCTTCGCAACGATGAGTCCGTAGCGCACGTTCTCCAGCACGCTCATGTGCGGGAACAACGCGTAGCTCTGGAACACCATCGACACATCGCGCTCCGCCGCCGCCGTCTGCGAAACATCGACGCCGCCGATGCGAATCGAGCCGCTGGAGGGCAGCTCGAGTCCGGCGATGAGACGCAACGTGGTGGTCTTGCCGCAACCGGAGGGCCCGAGCAGCGTCACGAGCTTGCCCGCTTCGATGGTGAAGGCGATGTCGCGCACCGCGGCGACATCGCCGTACAGCTTGCTGACGTTGCGGAATTCGATCGAGGCGGCTTTCATGGCGAGCCTTTGCAAGGGTCGGTGCGCACGCGCGTGAAGCGCAGCGGGAACGGGGAATGCCACAGGCGGGCAACGATGGCGTTCACGCCGCGAATCCGCCCACCTGGCCGACACCGCCACCGGGCGCGGCGGCAACACCCCGGCGACCCAGGCGCCGCTCGCCCACCAGGCGCTGGATCGCCCAGATCACCACCAGCATCAGCACGATCAGCACCGAACAGTAGGCGATCGCCA
>JBKJSU010000003.1:0-3477 GCA_046594415.1 Casimicrobiaceae bacterium
CTTCAATGCGAGCCAGCGCGGCGCGCCGCCGACCGCGCGCGTCCAGGGCACGCCGGGGTCGATCTCGGGACCGATGGCAAGTGCCGTTACGCCAAGTGCGGCAACGACGGCGCCCGCCGTTTCGCCGCCGGCGACGACGAACGCTTCAACACCCGCGGCGGCGAGGGCGCGCGCGATCACGCGAAACGCGTCCTCGACCACCGTCGCGGCGCGCGTGACGCCCAGCGCGGCCTGCGCGGCGGCCACGGACGCCGGATCCGCGGTGGCATACACCAGGACCGGCGCGGCGCCAATCGCGGCGACCGCCTCCGCGGCGATCCGGGCGGCAAGCGCGGGGTCGTCCGCCAGCGCAAGCGGGTCGAGGCGAATGCCGGGAACGTGCGTGCGGGCTGCGGCAACCTGTGCGCGGGTGGCCTCCGAGCAGCTACCAGAGAGCCATGCGGTGCGTACACTCGCGGGGGGGCGCGACCAGCCGCCGGCGTGCGTACCGGCGCTGCCGCGAAGCGCGCGCGCAAGTCCCACCGCCAATCCCGCACCGCCGGTGGTCAGCGGCAGGTCGACGCTGGCCGCACCGGCGACCGTCAGGTGCTCGTCGCGCGTGGCGTCGATTATGGCGTGCGCGATGCCGTCGGCGGCAAGGCTCGCCAGCCGCGCGCGCACCGCATCGACGCCGGCATCCAGCGTCGCGGCGCCGACCAGCCCGACGCGCGCAGCCGTTTGCTCACCCAGCACGCGCACGAGGTTGGCGTCGCGCATCGGCGTCAACGGATGGTCGCGCATGCCGGTTTCGGACAGCAGCAGATCGCCGACGAAGAGATGGCCCTGATAGACCGTGCGCTGGTTGCGCGGGTAGGCGGGGGTGGCCGGCACCACCGCGGCGCCCAGCGCCGCGCGCAGCGCGTCGGTGACCGGGCCGATATTGCCGCGCGGGGTCGAATCGAATGTGGAGCAATACTTGAAGTAGATGCGCTCGGCGCCATGGGCCCGCAGCCATGCCAGCGCCGCCATCGACCACGCGACCGCGTCGTTGGCCGCGATCGTGCGCGACTTGAGGGCGACGATGACCACATCGGCATCCGGCGTGGCAAGGTCGGCCTCCGGCACGCCGTTGACCTGGAGCACTGACAGGCCTTCGCGCGCGAGGTTCACGCCGAGGTCGGTGGCGCCCGTCAGGTCATCGGCAATGCAGCCTAACAGCATGGGGCGCTCTCAATTGAGGAGGGCGGGCAGCCAGCGGGTGAGGGCCGGCCAGTAGGTGACGAGGAACAGTACCGCGACGCTCGCCGCCATCAAGGGTATCAGGACGCGGGTGATGTCGCCTATCCCCGCACCGGCCAGCTTGGCCGCCACGAACAGCGTGCCACCCACCGGCGGCGTGTACAGCGCTATGGCGAGGTTGGCGGTCATCACCACGCCGAGATGCACGAGATCGATCTGGAACACCTGCGCCAGTGGCAGGAACAGCGGGGCGGTAAGCAGCAGCGCCGGCAGCGGCTCGATGAAGATGCCGAGCAGCAGCAGGCTGATGTTGATCAGCAGCAGGAACACCCATGGCTCATGCGCCACCACGCGCACCCACTCCGCGAGCTGCACGGCCACCTGCTCGACTGTAAGCAGCCATGCGAGGCAACCGGTGGCGCCGATCACCAGCATCACCACGGCACTCGTCTGCAACGCGGAGAGCAGGAGGCGCGGGAGATCGCGCCACGTGATGTCGTGATAGAGAAACAGCGACACCGCGAGGCCATAGACCACCGCGACGGACGCAGATTCGGTGGGTGTGAAGAGCCCGGACCAGATGCCGCCGACGATGATCAGCGGCATCACCAGCGCCGGGCCTGCATCCTTGAATGCTGCCCAGCTCTGGGCGCGCGAGGCACGGCTGCCGCCGTTGTCGCAGCCGGTATTGCGGCCATACCACACGCACACCGCAATCACAGCCGCGGCGGTGATGGCCGAGCCCGAGACACCGCCAAACATCAGGCACGAGGTCACGGTGACCACGCCGAGGCCGCTGGGCAGTACGCAGATGTCGAAAGTGGCTGCAGTGGGCAGGTGGGAATTCCGGTTCTAGAGTTGGTGCAGTCGATAACGTTCGAAAATGGCAAGGCGTTCGCGCCCCGCGCACTCGCGATGGGCGCGATTGACTTCGATGGCGCCGCGACCGTCGCCGGCGCGAATGCGGTTGAGCGTCGCGGTGTGCTCTTCCGTGGAAGTGGTGGGCTTTGGTCGCAGCCGCAACGTGAACATGCGGGCGCGGTGCACGCGGTCGGCCAGGCGTGATCATCGCTTCGTTGGTATAGCCGAGTCCGTCCGCGACGATGCGTGCGCCTTGGCGGTCGCACAGCACGATGAAGCCATCGGCAACGTCGGCGCGGTAAGCGGCCGCGCGCGGAATCTTGCGCGTGCTGACGGTGATCCAGACTCGCTCATGGTCATCCTCAAAGACAAAATTGGTCGGCGGCAGCGCAGCGCACGGCATCCAAAACAACGTGTTTATTGATGTCTGCGTTGTTTGGGTTGGGGTGCAAGCTGCGATGCAACATGACGAACGGTCGCCGTGGCGTCGCACAGTTGCGGCCGGCAGTCTGCGACAATGTCGCGTCGCGCTCCGCGGCGCCTACGAGGAATAGCCCATGATGGTCCGTCCACGCGCCAAGTCGGCGGCCATGCGCTCGCCGGCGGCTCGCGCGTGAATCCGGCGGCGCCGCTGCGAATGATTGCGGCCGCGGACGTGCACGCGGCACTCGACTACCAGTCGCTGGTGGCCGCGCTGCGCGACGCTTTCGTGGCGGGAGCCTCGGCGCCGGTGCGAACCAGTCATGCCGTCACTGCGGACGATCGATTGCTGCTGATGCCCGCGTGGGACGGCGACGGCCTGGGGGTCAAGATCGTCACCGTGTTTCCGCGCAATCGCGACCGCGGCCTCGCCAGTGTCGCGGCACTCTACGTGTTGATGGATGGCGCCACCGGCCATCCGCGGGCCCTGATCGATGGCGAGGCGCTGACGCTGCGGCGTACCGGCGCGGCTTCGGCGCTGGCGTCCACCTATCTGTCGCGTCCGGATTCGCGATGCCTGCTGGTTGTCGGCACCGGCGCATTGGCGCCGTATCTGGCGCAGGCGCACTGCGCGGTCCGCCCGATCACCGCGGTCATGGTATGGGGGCGCTCGCGCGAACGCGCCGTGCGTATCGCCGCGCAACTGGCGGCGCCGGGCCTCACGGTGACGACGATCGACGATTGCGCCCGGGGCCTTGCCACTGCGGACATCGTCACCTGCGCAACCACGTCGCGCGAGGCGATCGTGCTTGGCGCCGACGTGCGTCCGGGTACACACGTGGACCTGGTGGGCGCGTTCACGCCGGAAATGCGCGAATGCGATGACGCGCTGATTGCCCGCGCCGAGGTATTCGTCGACACGTTTGCCGGTGCGTTGAAGGAAGCAGGCGATCTCGTGCAGCCGCTCGCGCGCGGCAC
>JBKJSU010000055.1:0-9535 GCA_046594415.1 Casimicrobiaceae bacterium
CACGCTGACGGTGGTGCCGCCCGTGTTGGTGACCGTGACATTGGTCGGGGCGCTGGTGGTGCCGAGCATCTGCGTGGCAAACGTGACCGTGGTGTTGAAGCTCAGCTGGCCGGGGGCGCTGACGGCGATGCCGTTGCCGCTGACGGCGATGGTCTGCGGGCTGCCCACGCCGTCGCTGGTCACCGTGATCGTGCCGATGCGCGCGCCGGCGGCGGCGGGCTTGAAGGTGACACTGATCGTGCACGTGCCGCTGCCCGGCACCTGCGCGCACGTGGACGTGACGGGGAACTCCGCCGGATTGCTGCTGGCCACGCTTGAAACATTCACCACCGCAACACCGGTGTTGGTCAGCGTGAGGTTGTTGGGTGCACTGGTGCTGCCGACAGCGAGGTCGGCAAAGGTGCTGGTAGCGGGCAAGGTCAGCATGCCCGGCGGGACGGTGCCGGTGCCGGTACCTTTGAACGGAATCGTGATGCCGGGTCCGCCGGTGCGCGAGACCACCAGGTTGCCACTTCGCGCGCCGGTGTTGACGGGCTTGAAGGCGACGTTGAACGTGCACGAACTGCTCTGCGGGATCGTGGCCGTGCACATGTTGCCGCTGACGATGAACTCGGTGGGGTTGCTGTTGGCAAAGGCGACGCCGCCGGCGTCGGCACCGGTATTGCTGATCGTCACCAGGGTGGGTGCGCTGGTGACGCCGTAGTCGGTGGGCGGCAACGTCACCGGGGAGGGCGTGGCCTGCAGGATCGGCGCCGGCGCGGGCACGTTGACGACGCTGTAGCCGGTGCCGACACCGGGGTCGCTGGCGAGGACGCCGGCGTTACAGGTGAAGGAGAGTTGCATCCCGTCGGTGCCCGGCGTTGCTGGAATAGCCAGGAAGACCACCGTATAGGGAAATGTCTGCAACGCGAACTTGGGAAAGCCGTTCCCCGCCAGGATTTGCGAACCGCTGGTCGTGAGGACCGAGTTGACGCTTGAGCTGACCGTAGTGCCGTTGGCCCTGAACGTCACCGCGACATCCGTGGGCGCGGACACGAAATTCCACACCAGCGTCGCGCCGAAGCCGAACGAAAAAGTGGATTCGGTGGCGGTATTCGTGCACGTGATCGAGAAAGGCGCCCCCTGGACCGTGATGTAGTAGGGCGATGCGCCAGAGGCGGCCGTTGCTGCGGCCAGAAGCAACACCGCCACGAACCCGCGGCAGAAACGACGAAATGCGATGGTCACGAGCAAACTCCGGCAGAATCGGGAATGAAGCACCGCGGTGGGCTGCAAGCCCGACCCCGCGGTCATCAGGACATTGTTATTGTAAGTCGCCGCCCGCCGATGCCCCAAATTTCGCCTGCAACGCGCCGCTGGATGGATCTGCAACCGACAAGCGGTCACGGATGAGCCGCTACCTGTTCGTGGTGCCGCCGTTTGCCGCGCACGTGAATCCCAGCGTGTCGATCGGCCAGGCCTTGGCGCAGTCCGGGCATGCGGTGGCCTGGGTCACGTATCCGCAGATGCGGCCGCTGCTGCCCGCTGGCGCCACGCTGTATCCCGTCGCCTCGACCGTCGACGCGTCCCTGGCGGAGGACCTGCAGCGCCAGGCCGGCGCGCCGTGGCTCGCCGGGATGAAGGCGCTGTTCGAGCAGGTGATCGTCCCGCTGGCGCACGCCATGCTGCCCACCGTCGAAGCGGCGATCGAGCACTTCCACCCGGACATGCTCATCGTCGACCAGCAGGCGCTTGCGGGCGCGCTGGCCGCCCGCCGCAGGCAACTCCGCTGGGTAACCTCCGCGCCTTCTGCGGCGTTACTGCGGGACAGCCTCGCCAACTACCCCAAAGTCAAGGCGTGGATGGCCGCGCTCTTCGACCAGCTGCAGCGCGACGTGGGCCTTGTTCCGATCGAGACACCGGACTGCTCGCCCGATCTCGTCATCCTGTATTCATCGCGCCTGTTGGCCGGTGCAGGACGCGAATTTCCCGCGCACTATTGCTTTGTCGGTCCCGCGCTCGACCGGCGACCCGAGAGCGTGGACTTTCCCTGGCACCGCTTGCGCGACGGCCCGATCCTGTTCGTCACGCTCGGCACGTTGTTCGCCGAGCAGGGTCAGCGCTTCTTCCGCACGGTCGTGGACGCATTGGCCGGCGCGCCGCTGCAGGTGATCGTCGGCGCGCGGCCCGAGCTGCTGCCATCGATTCCCGACAACTTCATCGTCCAGCGCTGGGTTCCGCTCACCAACCTGTTCCCGCGCTTCGATGCCGTGCTTTGTCATGCGGGAACCATCGTCAATGAAGCGCTGGCACACGGCATTCCCGCCGTCGTGGCGCCGTTTGCACACGAGCAATCGATCTATGCGCAGCTGATTGCCGAGGCCGGGGCGGCGGTGCGGGTGCGCTTCAACCGCGTTAACGCCGCCGAGTTGCGGCGCGCGGTATTCGAAGTACTCGACAATCCCGGCTATGCCGCCGCGGCGCGGCGCGTCCAGGCTTCGCTGCTCGAAGCGGGCGGCGCACGCGCCGCGGCCGCGGCCATCGAGCAGCTGGCTTGAGCGAAGCGGATGCCTTGCAGGTCGCTGCGCACCATGGGGCGGGCGCGCCGGAGCGGCTGCACGGGCTCGATGCCGTGCGTGCGATGGCGCTGCTGATGGTGGTGACGATGCACGCCACGCTGTCGTTCCTGCCCGGCGCGCAGCTGTGGTTCGTCGCGGATGTGGAGCGCAGTCTCGCCCTGGCCATCGTGGCCTACGTGCTGCGCATGTACCAGATGATGCTGTTCTTCATCGTCGCGGGTTTCTTCGCGCATGGATCGTTCAGGCGGCTCGGTCGGCGGGCCTTCGTCCGGGACCGCTTGACGCGGATTGCGTTGCCGCTGGCGGTCGCGTGGCCCATCACGCTCGCGTGCTTTGCCGGACTGCTGGCGTGGATCGCGGCCATGGGTGCCAACGACACGCTGCCGGTTCCCGCGCGTCCCGCCCCGACGTTCACGCCCGACGACTTTCCGCTGCTGCATCTATGGTTCCTGTGGATCCTGTTGCTGCTGTATGGCGCAACGCTGCTCATCGGCGCGCTGGTCGACCGGTGGGACCCGCGTCATCGCGCCGGCGCCGTGGCCGACCGCGTCATCGGCTACCTGGTCACGCGCCGCGTACCGCTCTTGCTGGCGCTGCCGGTGGCCCTGGCACTCTACCGGCTGGACCCATGGTATGTCGCCGCGGGCATTCCGACGCCGGGCGGTTCGCTCGTGGCGACGCTGCCCGCGTGGGTGGCCTTTGGCTCTGCCTTCGCACTTGGCTGGTTCGTCCAGCGCCAGCCGCGTCTGCTGGAGGTCTGGCAGCGGCGCTGGCACTGGAACGTGGCGCTGGCGCTGGTCGCGACGCTTGCCTGCCTGGCGGTGCTGCGGCACCCGGCCATGCCCACGCTCGCCGCCCACGACGGCATCAAGCTCGCGTACGCCGGATGCTTTGCGGCAGGCGCGTGGTGCTGGGCGTTCGGCATCATCGGCATCGGCTTGCGGTTCATGACAGGTTTCAGCGCGACCAGGCGGTACGTCGCCGACGCGTCATACTGGGTGTACCTGATTCATCTGCCCATCATCGTGGCCTTGCAGGTTGCGGTAGCGCGGTTGCAGTGGCCGTGGATGGTGAAGTTTCCGTTGATCCTTGGCCTGGGTGGTGTCGTGATGGTCGTCAGTTATCAATGGCTGGTGCGCTACACCGTCATCGGCGCGGTACTGACCGGCCGCCGCTGCGCCGCGCCCGCACGGCATCCGCATGAGTGAATCCCGGCCCGAGCCCGAGCGCCGGTCGTGGCGCGATTCCATGCTCAATGCGATCAATCCGGGCCTGCTCGGCGGCATTTCGTTCCGGGTATGGCTGCGCATGCTGCGCGACAATCGCTTCGACCTCGATGCGGGCCACCTGCCGCGGGCCGTGTCGATCACGCTCGGCAGCCTGCTGAACTCGGTAGGCAGGCGGGTCGAGAATCACTACTTCCGCGAGGCGGTGGAACGAACGACGATCGCACCCCCGCTGTTCGTGCTGGGGATCTGGCGCAGCGGCACGACCCATCTGCACAACCTGCTGGCGCGCGATGATCGATTCGGCTATCCCAACCTGTACCAGACGATGTACGCGCAATCGTTCCTGACGACCGAGCGTTTCGGCGCCGGCATGCTGGCGTCGATCCTGCCGCCCCAGCGGCCCCAGGACAACATGGCGTTCGGCGTGGGGGAGCCGCAGGAGGACGAACTCGCATTGGTCAGCCTCACGGGCCGGACGATGATGTCGAACCTCTTCTTCCCCCGCAACACGAAGTACTACGAGCGCTATGTAACGCTGCGCAAGCTGTCCCCGGCCGAGCTGGCCGAATGGAAGGCGGCGCTGCTCTGGTTCGTGCGCAAGGTGAGCTTTCACTGCCAGCGGCCGCTGGTGCTGAAGTCCCCGGCGCACACGGCACGCATCCGCGTGCTGCTGGACATGTTCCCCGACGCCAGGTTCGTGCATATCCGGCGGGACCCCTTCGTGGTCTTCCAGTCGATGCGCGCCACGGCGCTGAAGCTGGGAACGATCCTGGCACTGCACGATGGCGCAGGTTTCGATCTCGACGAACACCTGATCGCGCAGTACAAGGAGGTGTACGACGCGTACTTCGAAGAGCGCGCGCTGATCCCGCCCGGACGCCTGCACGAGCTGCGCTACGAGGACCTGGAGGCCGATCCGCTCGGGCAACTGCGCGCCACGTACGAGGCACTCGATCTGCCGGACTTCGCGCACGCCGAACCCGCGCTGCGCGCGTACGTCGAGTCGCTGCGCGGTTACAGCAAGAACACGTTCGAGGATCTTCCCGCACCGCTGGCGAGGCGGCTTGCGGTGGAGTGGCGCCAGTGCTTCGATGCGTGGGGCTATCCGCGGCGCTGACCCGGCGGCCAGGTGCCCAGCGCTTCGATGTGGTTGGCTGCGGCGATCGTGCCGCCGGCTGCGGCAAAGGAGGCCTGGATCGCGATCGCCGCGCGGCGATATCCGGCATTCTCCAGCACTTCGTCCACGGCCCGGCGCAACTCGGCCGGTCCGATCCGGCGGAACTTGAGGCGCAGACCCGCGCCGGCCTCGACCACCTTCTGCGCCATGACGAAATTATCGGATGTCACCGGCGCCACGAGCAGTGGCAGGCCGAAGGCCAGCGCCTCGTTGACGGTGCTGCCGCCGTGCGTGATCACCGCATCCATCAGCGGCAGCAGCTTGGTCTGGGGCAGCCACGGGCGGACGATGAAATTGGCAGGCACAGCCGCATCGAGGCCCACGGGCGCGGCAACGATCACCTGCACCGGGGCATCGCGCAGTGCGTCGATCACGGTTTGCGTGAAGCGGCGTCCATGGTCGCCGACGATCGTGCCCAGCGACAACATCACCCGCGGCATGGCGCGCAGTTCGTCCCACGGGAAGTCGACCACCGGATCGCGATGCAGCAGGCACGGCCCGACCAGGCGAAACTGCGGCGGCGCCACGAAGTCGGCCCCTGCCAGCGCCGCTGACGTGTACAGCAGGACCAGATGGGGCGAGACATCGGGCCACTCGACGGGAACGAGCCCGGCCTCGACCTGCCTCTGCTCGAGCTGCGCGGCCAGCCATTGCCGCGCGGGTGCAAAACTCTCCAGCGTGCGGATCAGCAACTGGCCGCTCGGCGCCGACGTGACCCATGGCACCTGCATCCGCCGCGCGGCGAACACGCCCGCCAGCGCATGCTGGTCGACGACCATGGCATCCGGCGTAAACGCCGCCACTGCGGCATCAACGTCCGCCCGCATCGACGTCGCGAGCGGACCCACGACGTCGCGATAGTACGAAGCAAAGGCCTCGGGCAACGCCTGGCCCGGGAGCGCCGCAACGGCGGTCATGATGGCCGCAAAGCGATCGTCCTCAGGAACGTCGAACAGCGTTGCCTCGCCCCGCAACAGGCGCCGCATGCCCGGATGCAGCACCCAGCCGATGCGGTGGCCACGCAGCGCCAGCTCGTGCGCGATCGAGGCCATTGGGTGGACGTGCGCCACGAGCGGCGGTGCCACGAACAGGAAGCGGCGCGGCGCGCTCATGCGATGGCCTCGATTGCCGTGGCCGCCGCGGCCGCGCCGCCCGCCTGCCGGAACGATGCCTGCACCTTGAGCGCCGCGGCCTTGAACGAAACATCGTCGAGGATCGCCAGCACGGCACGCCGCAGTTCGGTGGCGTCTACCCGGTTGAAGCGCACGCGCAGCGCAGCACCGGCGGCAACCGCCTGTTGGGCAAAGACCGCCTGGTCATGCGCGATCGGCGCCACGACCACGGGCAGTCCGTGGAACAACGCTTCGGTCACGGTCGTGCCGGCATGACTCACGACGCCATCGAGATGCGGATAGAGCTCCGGCAGCGGCACCCAGGCGCGCACGATGAAATTGGCCGGGGGTGCGGGGATGAACCCGGGCGGCGCGTGGACAATCACCTGCATCGGGGCGTTGGCCAGCGCGTCGACGACCACGCGAAAGAAGCGCTCGCCGCGGCCTGCCCACAGCGTGCCCAGGCTCACGAACACGCGGCGTCCATCGCGCAACGCATGCCACGGAAATTCGGCGGACGTTGGGCGCGCACAGAGGAGGGGGCCGACGAAGCGATAGTGCGGCGGGAACGGCGTCGTGGTGCCGGCAAGCATGCGTGACGTGTACAGCAGCACCAGGAGGTCGGAGCAATCCGGCGTGGCGATGGTGGCGAGACCGGCGTCGCGCTGCAGATCATCGTAGAGACTGTCCATCCAGTCCCGCACGGCCGGAAAGGCGGCAAGACTGTCACCATGCAGCGCCGCGGTGGGCGCGGACGTCACCCAGGGGAGTCCGGCGCGCCGCGCCGCCAACGCCCCTGCCAGCGCCTGCTGGTCGACGATCAGCACGTCCGGCCGGAACGCCTCGATGGCCGCGTCGACGCCGGGCAGCATGTCCTTGGCGAGCGGCACCAGCACGTCCTCGAACAACACTTTCATGCCCGCGAGCCACGGCTCGCCGGCCCGGCGCTGCAGCTTCGCCAGCGCGTTTCCGGCGACAGGGGGCGTGAGTGCGTGCAGCCACGCCCCCTGTGGCAGGAAGGCTCGCATCGATTCGTAGGCGACCCAGCCGACGGCATGGCCGCGCCGCGCGAGCTTGCCCGCAATGGCCACGGTTGGATTGATGTGCGAAGGAAAGGGCGGAACGACAAAGAGATACCGGCGCATCATCGCGTCCCGTCATGCACGCGACGCGTGCGGCCACGTCGCGGCAAGCCAGGCCAGCATGGCTTCGCGCACCTCGGCTGTGGCATGGAACAGGATGCCATGCGCGCAACCGTCGATCAGGCGCAACTCGCAACGCGGCAGCAATCGCGCGAGACGTTCGCCGTCGGGCACGAGATCGGATTGCGCGCCGTACAGCGCCAGCACCGGAACGGCGATCGCCGCAATCGCCGCGTCGGCCAGCGGCATGGCCGCGGCGACATCGCGGCCGAATGAGGTTGCCTCCGCCAGCCGCTGGGCGGTATCGACCAGCGGACTGCGCCGACGGCGTTGCAGGCGACCGACCATGGCCACTGTCGATCGAGCATCGGCATCGAGCGCGTCCGGATCAACCTGCGCCCCGGCGACCGGCTCGGCATCCGCCGTCGCCGAGTCCCCGTGGCCGCGCGCCGCATGCTTGGTGAGCCAATGGCCGAACAACTTGCGGACCAGTTCGTTGCGTTCCTCACCCGCCAGCGCCATCGTCTGTTCCATCTGCGCGCCGAAGTCGGCCATGCCCGAATGCGCTTCCAGCAGCACCAGCCCGGCGACGCGTTCGGGACGGCGCGTCGCAAAGCGCAACGCGATATAGCCGCCGAAGCTGTGTCCCACCACGATCACGCGCGGGTCGGGCAGGTCGAGCACGGCGAGGATGCCGTCGAGGTCGTCCGCCATGTCGTCCGTCGTGTACCCGCTGGGCGGCTGTTCGCTGCGGCCGTGCCCGCGCAGGTCATACAGGATCACCCGCGCGGCCTTGGCCAGGGCCGGCGCGATGGACAGGTAGAAACTCGACAGGTTGTCGATCATCACGCCGTGCACGAAGACGAGCGTCGGTCCGGCGTCGCCCATCGTCAGCACGTTGAAGCGAACGCCGCGCGCGTGGATGTCGGGCATCAGGCCGCCAGGAATTCGCGAATGGCTTGCGCGAGAGGCCCCGGGGCTTCCTCGGGCAGGTAATGGTCGCCTTCGATCATCTGCAGGCGGACGTTGGGCAACACCCGCAGCAGGCGGGCGCTGGTTTCCTGGAATACTTCGTTGGAGCGGGTTCCGCAGCACAGCAGCGCCGGGCATTGCAGGGTGGCGAGTTGGTCATCGCCGATGTCCGGCTCGGCCAGCATGTCGTCCACTATCGTCGACTGCGTCGACAGCCGCATCGCCTTGGCGCCCAGCTTGAGCGGTTGCTTCGCGAATGCCTTCAGCCAAGCCTGCGCCAACGCCGGCAGCGTGGCCATGAAATCCCGGGTGGATAGCTTCCTGAAGCTTTCGACCCAGGTCGCCGAGATCACCGGCAGCGGTGGCTCCACCAGCACCAGACGGCGCACGCGATCCGGATGATCGAGCGCGTAGCGCAATGCGATCACCGCGCCATAGCTGTGGCCAATCAGCACGATCGGCGCGCTGCCTGTATGGCGGGTCACGACGTCGGAGAGGTCGCCGGTCATCGACGTCAGGCCGTAGCCGCTCGTCGAGAACTCGCTCAAGCCGTGGCCGCGCAGGTCGTACATCAGCACACGGTACTCGGTCGCCAGCGCGGGTGCCACCGCGAAGTACCAGCTGGTGATCGAACTCAGCAGGCCGTGTACGACGACGACGTCGGGCCCGGTGCCCACCGACTGCACATGGACCTTGCGGCCGTTGATTATTTCGACTGGCACGAGGCGATGTAGTCGACCAGCTGTCCGACCGTGAGGCCGATGATTTCATCCAACTGCATGCCGGCAAGCCAGCTCGGAAAATCGATGGTGGCGCCGTAGCGTGCCTGCAGTTTTTCCGACAATGCCACGAGTTCGATGCTCTCCACTTCGAGGTCCTGGCCGAAGCTCGTCTCCATCGTGATCGGCGTTTCGCTGACCCACTCGTCGCCGATGACCTCCGTGATGGCCTGCGCCACTTCCTGCAGGATCTGCTGCCGCAATGCTTCCGGCGCGCTCATTGTTCGGTCCACGCCATGACGTGCGTGCCGAGATTGCGTGTTCTTACCCACGTTGTATCCACCAAGATACGTTCTCCTTCCACTTGCATCACCTGGAAACCCTTGGGATTGCCTGCCAACCCGGTGCCGCGCGCCTTGCCCGTGGCCTCCTTGGCCGACCAGAAGCGCGTCAGCCACTCGTCGCGATCACCGGCGGGCAGCAGGCGCAATTCGTCCTCGCCGAACGCAAACGCGGCAAAGCTTGCGTTGCGCGGTTCAATTTTTTCCACATCGATGCCGACATCCACGCCTTCGCGCGCGATGGCTACGGCGATGCCCGGCTTGTGCGCGAGCGAAATGCGGATA
>JBKJSU010000172.1:0-5480 GCA_046594415.1 Casimicrobiaceae bacterium
CATCCAGCGCGACATGCCCGACGCGGGCGCGGCCGCCTTGGCGGCGGCGGCGGGCGCGGCGGCCGACTGCATCGGCGCCGAGGGTGCTGCCGGCGTAGCGCTGGGCGCAGTGGGTGCCGACGGGGTGACCTGGCGCTGAGCGCCGATGCTCTTGCCGCCACCCATGCGCGCGGCTTCGGCCAGATCGGCGCCGAGCAGGGCGATGACGGTCAACAATCCTGCGGCGATAGCCAACGTGCGATTCATGCTTGTTCTCCTCGAGTGGCGAAGCGCGCGGATCGGGATTGTTTTACCGCGCTGCGGGACAATGTTACGCACGCAAAGGTGCGGACGATCATGCTGCTTTTCAATACACCCTGCCGACGTGGACTGCGACCACCCCTGCCGTCAGGTTAAAGTATTCGACCCGGTCGAAGCCGACTTGTTCCATCATCGCCTTTAACGCTTCCTGTTTGGGATGGACGCGAATCGATTCGGCCAGGTAGCGATAGCTGTCGGCGTCGCCGGCCACGAGCTTGCCCACCCGGGGCAGCACGTTGAAACTGTACCAGTCGTAGGCGGGCGCCAGCGGCGCCGCCACCTGCGAAAATTCGAGCACGAGTGCGAGCCCGCCCGGTTTGGTTACCCGGCGCATCTCGGCAAGTGCCCGGTTTTTGTGCGTGACATTGCGCAGCCCGAAGGCGATCGAGACCACGTCGAACGTTCGATCGGCAAACGGCAATGCTTCGGCATTGCACTGTACCGTGGGCAGCACCAATCCGCCGTCCAGCAGCTTGTCGCGGCCCTCGGCCAGCATGGCGCCGTTGATGTCGGTGTGCACCACGACCCCTGCCGCGCCAACTTTGCGGGAGAAGAGCAGCGCCAGGTCGCCGGTGCCGCCAGCGAGATCCAGCACGCGCTGGCCGGGGCGCAGTTGCGCCACTTCGATGGCAAAGCGCTTCCACAGTCGGTGCAGGCCGCCGGACATGAGGTCATTCATCACGTCGTACTTGCGGGCCACCGAGTCGAAGACCCCGCGCACGCGCCGGGTCTTTTCGTCCGGCGACACGTCCTCGAAGCCGAATTGCGTGCGTTCTTCCATGTCAGCCTGCATTCCGGCTGGCACCGGCAGCCGCCAGGCGAGCGAGGTAGCTTTGCCACAATTCAGATTGCCGGACCCCGAGGTCGTAGAGGTAATCCCATGAATAGATGCCGGAACCATGGCCGTCGGAGAACATCGGCCGGATCGCGTAGTGGCCGACCGTCTCGAGTTCGGTGATGCCTACGGGTTCCTTGCCGGTCTGCAGCGTTTCCTGTCCGGGGCCGTGGCCGCGCACTTCCGCCGACGGCGAATGGACGCGCAGGAATTCGCAGGGCAGCCGGAATGTGGTGCCGTTGGCGAACGAAATTTCGAGCACCCGGGACGCCTGGTGCAGCTTGATTTCGGTGGGAACCGGGGTGGAGGCGTCGAGGCCGGCCATGGGGCGTCAAAAAAAGGGGATCAATCCCCATTCTGGCACAGTCGGCGCCGGCGCCGGGCGAACGGCGATGCGGGCTAGACGTTGAGGTTGTTGGCCGCGTCCGGAACGATGTCGAGGTTGCCGATGCCCGAGAACACGTTGCGGTTCTTCGCTTCCTTGCCATGCAGCTTGATTTCGAGCCGCAGGTCGTTCAGCGAATCGGCGTTGCGCAGCGCGTCCTCGTACGTGATGAGCCCGGCTTCGTACAGGTCGAACAGCGACTGATCGAAGGTCTGCATGCCCAGTTCGCGCGACTTCTTCATGATGTCCTTGATGCCGGACACGTCACCCTTGAAGATCAGGTCGGAGATCAGCGGGGAGTTGAGCAGCACTTCCACCGCCGGCACGCGGCCGCGGCCGTCGCGGCGCGGGATGAGGCGCTGGGCGACGAAGGCGCGCACGTTGAGCGACAAGTCCATCAGCAACTGCGACCGGCGCTCCTCGGGGAAGAAGTTGATGATCCGGTCGAGCGCCTGGTTGGTGCTGTTGGCGTGCAGCGTGGCGAGGCACAGGTGCCCCGTTTCCGCGAACGAGATCGCATAGTCCATCGTCTCGCGTTCGCGCACTTCGCCGATCAGGATGACGTCGGGAGCCTGCCGCAGCGTGTTCTTGAGCGCAATGCCCCAGCCGTCGCAGTCCACGCCCACTTCGCGCTGCGTGATGATGCAGTTGATGTGCTCGTGCACGAACTCGATCGGATCCTCGATCGTGATGATGTGGCCGAAGCTGTTCTCGTTGCGGTAGCCGAGCAGCGACGCCATCGATGTCGACTTGCCCGCACCTGTGGCGCCGATGAACATCATGATGCCGCGCTTGGACATGATGATGTCCTTCAGCACCGGCGGCAGCCCGAGATCGTCGAACTTGGGGATGTCGGTGGTGATCGCGCGCAGCACCATCCCCACGCGACCCTGCTGTACGAACGCGTTGACGCGGAAACGGCCGATGCCGGGCGGGCTGATGGCGAAGTTGCATTCCTTCGAGCCTTCGAACTCGGACGCCTGCTTGTCGTTCATCACGCTGCGCACGAGCTCGATCGTGTGCTGCGGCGACAGCTGGGTCTTCGAGACCGGCGTGATTTTGCCGTCGACCTTGATCGCCGGTGGAAAGCTGGCCGTGATGAAGAGGTCGGAACCGTTCTGCTTGACGAGGAGGTCAAGCAGCTCGTGGATGAATTTGGTGGCGCGTTCGCGTTCCATGCGTGTCCCGAGGGCCCTATGCGCCCATGAAGAGGTCTTTGTTGACCGCGCGATTGCGGGCGTCGGCCAGCGTGATCATGTTGCGGCGGATCAGGTCGACCAGGCACTGGTCGAGCGTCTGCATGCCCACCGACTGCGACGTCTGGATCGACGAGTACATCTGCGCGACCTTGCCTTCGCGGATCAGGTTGCGGATGGCCGGGGTGCCGATCATGATCTCGTGCGCCGCCAGCCGGCCCTGGCCGTCCTTGGTCTTCAACAGTGTCTGCGAGATCACCGAGACGAGCGACTCGGACAGCATCGCGCGCACCATTTCCTTTTCCGCGGCAGGGAACACGTCAATGATCCGGTCGATGGTCTTGGCGGCCGAGCTGGTGTGCAGCGTGCCGAACACCAGGTGGCCCGTTTCCGCAGCGGTGAGCGCGAGACGGATGGTCTCGAGATCGCGCATTTCACCGACCAGGATGTAGTCGGGATCCTCGCGCAGCGCGCTGCGCAGCGCGCTGGAGAACGACAGCGTGTGCGGTCCGACCTCGCGCTGGTTGATCAGGCACTTCTTCGATTCGTGGAGGAACTCGATCGGATCCTCGATCGTGAGGATGTGCCCGTATTCATTCTCGTTGACGTGGTTGACCATCGCCGCCAGCGTGGTCGACTTGCCCGAGCCCGTGGGACCCGTGACCAGGATCAGGCCGCGCGGCCGGTTGGTCAATTCGGCAAAGACCTTGGGCGCGTTCAATTCCTCAAGCGACTGCACCTTGGCCGGAATGGTGCGGAAGGCCGCCGCGGCGCCGCGCTGCTGGACGAAGGCGTTGACGCGGAACCGCGCGAGATTGGGGACGGCGAACGAGAAGTCGCACTCGAGGTTTTCCTCGTACATCTTGCGCTGCGCGTCGCTCATGATGTCGTACACCATGGAGTGCACGTCCTCGTGCTCCATCGGCGGCAGGTTGATGCGCCGGATGTCGCCGTGAACGCGGATCATGGGCGGTAGCCCGGCCGATAGATGCAGGTCGGACGCCTTGTTCTTGACCGCAAAGGCCAGCAGTTCGGTGATGTCCATCTATAATCCTGCGCGAAGGCATTTCCGCCGATAAGCGACCACTTGTAGCACGCAAGTTGCATGCCAAAGTTGTGCGGCGCGGGGTGTCCAACTGATTATGAGCCAGTACGAGAAGGCGTGGCAAGCCGCCATGCGGCGGGTGGATGAGGCGGTGGCGCGGGCGGGCCGTCCCCCGGGGTCGGTGCGCTTGCTGGCCGTGGCCAAGACCTTTCCCGCCGCTGCGGTGCGCGCGGTTTATGCGCTGGGCCAGCGGGCCTTCGGCGAGAACTACGTCCAGGAGGCGGTGGCCAAGCGCGACGCATTGCGTGACCTGGTGGACGTGGAATGGCACCTGATCGGCCCGCTGCAGTCCAACAAGACCGGGGTGGCGGCCGAAAACTTCGATTGGATCGAGACCGTGGATCGCCTCAAAGTGGCGCAGCGGCTGTCGGCGCAGCGGGCCGCGCCGCCGCTCGAGATCTGCGTACAGGTCAATGCGAGCGGGGAGGCCAGCAAGGGCGGCGTGGGCCCCGCGGAGGCGCTCGCGCTGGCGCAGGCCGTGGCAGCATTGCCTCGTTTGCGTCTGCGCGGGGTGATGGGCATTCCTGCGCCCACGGCCGACGAGGCGCAGCTGCGGCGGGAGTTCGGCGTTTTGCGCGTCTGTTTCGACGCGATGCGTGCCGACGGCCTGGCCGTGGACACGCTGTCGATGGGCATGTCTGCCGATCTCGACCTTGCGATCGCGGAGGGCGCGACGCAGGTGCGGGTGGGCACGGCCATATTTGGCGCAAGAACCTATACGTGATCAACGGCGGGTAATTCAATGAACCTTGCATTCATCGGCGGCGGCAACATGGCCAGCGCGCTCATCGGCGGTCTCGTCAACGGCGGTGTCGATGCGCGCGGATTTCGCGTGGTCGAGCCGTTCGCAGCGCAGCAGGACCGGTTGGTGTCGCGCTTTCCCGGCATCGGCATCTTCGCCGAAGTGACGGCCGGCGCCATCGACGGCGCGGATATGGTTGTGATGGCGGTGAAGCCGCAGCAGATGCGCGAGGCGGCCGAAGCCCTCGCACCGTTCGTGGGCGACGCGCCGGTGTTGATGAGCATCGCCGCGGGCACGCGGATCCACGACTTGTCCACATGGCTGGGCGGGTACGCCCGCATCGTGCGGGCCATGCCCAACACGCCGGCGCTGGTGGGCGCGGGCGTCAGCGGCGCGTTTGCCTCCGCCGCTGTCGCCGCCGCGGCCCGCAAGCTGGCGGGCCGCGTGCTGGAAGCTGCGGGCACCGTCATTTGGGTCGACCGCGAGGAGACGCTCGACGCGGTGACGGGCATCTCCGGCAGCGGGCCCGCCTATGTCTTCTACTTTCTCGAAGGGCTGGAGCAGGCGGCGCGCGAGCTAGGCTTCTCGGCCGCCGATGCGCGGACGCTGTCCTACGGCACGTTCGCCGGCGCCATCAAGCTGGCGCAGGCCTCCGAGCTCGAGCCCGGCATCCTGCGCGCGCAGGTGACATCGAAAAACGGCACCACCGAGCGTGCGCTGGCGACGATGGAGGCCGGACACGTGAAGGCGCTGATCATCGAAGGTGCGAAGGCCGCGGCGGCGCGCGCCCGTGAAATGGGCGAAGGAAAGTAAATCTCATGGCGCAGCAAGCGATCCAGTATCTGCTCGACGTCTTCTCCGGACTCTTCACGTATGCGTTCCTGCTGCGCTTCGTGATGCAGCTGATGCGCGCGCCG